>NZ_JBXYJF010000014.1:0-78946 GCF_057396245.1 Psychrobacter sp. CX16 | reverse complement strand
CAGAGCAGACCACAGTGAGCTTTAAAGGCGATGATGACACTGCCACCTATACCGTAACAGGTGCAAATGGTGAGACAGCAACCGTCAGTGGTCCAGACAGTAACGGTATCTACACTGCAGTATTTGATAGCCCACTTGCAGCCAATACCGTTGTTAGCATTAAAGGTGTTGATCAAGCAGGTAACACAGGCAGCGCTAATGGCGCAGTGCCAGAGACGGTTACCCATACCGATGATACCGCGCCTGTGATTACAGACGTTGCGGTACAACAAGTCGATAGCAGTGACCCTGCTGATAATACGGTTGATAACACCAAGGTTACCTTTACCGGTGATGACGCGGATGCGACTTACACAGTAACATCACCAGATGGGACAACAGTGACGGCCACAGCAAATGGTGATGGGACTTACACCGCCGTGTTTGACACACCGCTTAATGCCGATGATACCGTCACCGTTACTGGTACGGATATTGCGGGTAATTCAGATTCAGCGACAGGAACTGTGCCAACTGACATCACTTATGACGACACCACAGCACCTGCGGTTGATATCGTCGAGATTAAACAGATTGATAGTGATAGTCCTGCTGATGGTGTAGCGAATACGACCAGCGTTACCTTTACAGGTGATGATGACTCTGCAAGCTATACTGCCACAGGTCCAGATGGTGAAGTTGGAGACGTGACTGATAATGGCGATGGTACCTATACTGCCGTGTTTAGTCCTGCCTTAGCGACTGGAGCGAAGATAACGGTTACTGGTACAGATGTTGCGGGTAATTCAGATTCAGCGACAGCCACGGTGCCAACTGACATCACTTATGACGACACTACTGCGCCTGAGATTACAGACGTGGTAGTTGAGCAAACAGACACCAGTGATGCTGCTGATAACATACCAGAGCAGACCACAGTGAGCTTTAAAGGCGATGATGACACTGCTACTTATACAGCAACTGCACCTAATGGTGTACAAGTAGTCGCTACTGCGGATGTTGATGCTGCTGGTAATAAAACTGGCACCTATACAGCCGTATTTACCTCAGCGCTAAATACCTACGATATTATTAAGATTGAAGGGGTTGATAAAGCAGGTAACACAGGTACAGGCCAAGGCGTTGTACCTTCTGAGATTACCCTTACCGGTGATACGAGTGCACCAGATGCCCCTGTGGTTGACAGTGCGGTTAATAACGATACCAACAATGATGGCATGCCAGATAGCACCACCATCACAGGTAGCACAGAGCCTGGTTCTAAAGTTGAAGTTAAAGATGCAGACGGTAATGTGATTGGCAGTACCACTGCAGATAGTAATGGTAACTACGAGGTCACCACAGATCGCGTGGTTGCTGATGGTGAAACCATTGACGTTACAGCAACTGACATTGCCGGTAATGAATCTGAACCAACTAAAGTTGTTGGCGATACCAGTGCGCCTGAAATCACAGAAGTTGTGGTTGAACAGATTGACACCAGTAATCCAGCTGACACTACCGCTGAGAGTACAACCGTGACGTTCACAGCAGATGATGCGGACGCCGTTTATACAGTAACAGGTCCTAATAGTGCGACAGTGACCGCCACTGCAAATGGTGATGGTACTTATACAGCCACCTTTGAGCCTGCACTACCAGCGGATATTGAATTAATTATCATAGGTGTTGATCAAGTAGGTAATACAGGTACAGGTACAGGGATAGTCCCATCTGAGATTACCCATACAGGTGATAAAACTCCACCTGAAGCCCCTACGATTACTGTGCCTGTACCAAGTGCCGGTCAAGGGGGTGAATACAACGCTGAAGATGTAGGCAGTGATGGCACCATTACAGTCAATATCGATATGCCTGCGGGCACTGAGGTTGGAGACACCCTAACAGTGACTGTTGGTAATGATCAGCAAGAGGTTACTGTTGACAACACTATTTTAGTCAATGGTTATAACGTAGAGGTACAACCTGGTACTAATGTGACTGCAAGCGTGACCGATAAAGCGGGTAACACAGGTGCAGATGCGTCTGAGACTGTACCAACAGCAGATACGACAGCGCCAAATAACAGCTCCACGCAGCTTGTTATTAATGACATTACTGATGATAACGTTATCAATGCAACAGAAGCACAAGAAGATGTTGCTGTTACCGGTCGTGTAACTGGCGACTTTAGTGCCGGTGATATGGTAACGCTTACGGTTAATAGTAAAGCGTACACAGGAGTGGTGGATCAAGACGGCAACTTTAGTATTGCTGTACCAGGCTCTGAGCTGGTTAAAGATGGCGATACCACCCTAGATGTATCAATTGAAGCCACAGATGCTGCGGGTAACACGGGCATAGTGACAGCGACTAAAGGCTATGATGTTGACACAGAAATCTCAACACCTGTCATAAACTTCAACGATACAGGTGTATCAGCTACTGATAACCTTACAAAAGACGGAACTTTAATCATTTCAGGTATGGATGAGGGTGATAGCATAGTCAGTGTTAAAGCTACAAAAGTAGATGGAACAACTGAAACTATTACTTCTAATAACAGTGGAAATTATGTACTTGGTGAAGGTGATTATAGCAATATTGTTGTAAATACAAAGGATGCGTCTGGTAATACAGCAACTGGCAATTCAGGTCCAATAATTGTTGACACAACAATCCCAACCGAAGCACCAACAATAACCTTCCCAGAAAATTTAGATGGAACAAATTCTATGGGAGAAGCTTGGCTAAACGCAGAAGAAAATGGTACAGGTTACAACGCTGGAAATACGCCAGTTCGTATCTCGTTATCTCAAGGTACAGAGTTAGGGGACACAGTAACATTAACAGTCAATGGGAATGTCTCAAATCCAATCACCATTAAAGTATCAGAATCTGACTTAAGTAGAGGATTCGTACAAACTATCCTAGATATTGATACTAATGGTGATGGAGATATTGATGTTTCTAAATTAACCGTGACTGCTCAAATCAGTGATGCAGCAGGTAACCAGTCCCCTGACGGTACTGACACTTTATATATTGATACAGTAGTACCAACAGTATCAGTGGATAGTTTAACCACAATTGATACAACGCCTGCTCTGTCGGGTTCTATAGATGATCCTAATGCGACAGTGGTTGTGACTATTAACGGTGAAGACTACACCGCAACGAATAAAGGAAATGGCACTTGGACATTAGATGATGGACTAATTCCAGAAAATAACGCACTAGCAATAGGAGAGCATGAAGTCACTGTGAAAGCGACGGACCCTGCTGGGAATACTGGCGTTACTATGGGTACCGTTGCAGTGAAAGCAATACCAGAGATAAGCTCATTTGAATTAATAGATGATGATAATGCTGAAGTTATGAATGCTATTAATACTTTAGAAGAGTACGCTAAGGCTAATGATATTGTATTCAATACTCGATTAAAGCCTAATGAATATGTAGGAGTAATTAATAACGATGAAACAAATACATCCACAGTATCAGATAATGTGACAAATGATACTTCTGTTGAATTAAAAGTAACATTATCTGAAGAGCTTCCTGATGGTTTTGTTGTAAATATTTATAATGAAAATAACAATATAGTTGCTTCAACATCTGATGATACCTTAAAGCTTATCGACAACAAGACCAATACTTATACCTTTATGGATGATCGCTATGAAAGCCAAGATCTTAAAGATGGTGAGTACAACTATACAGTTAACTTAGTGAATGCTATAGACTCTAGTAATCAATCTATTGTCGATACTAAATCTGCAGATATGATTTTAGACACTAATGTCGATATTGACTTATATGATGCTAATTTCTTTGGTAATGCTTCTCATCACTTTAATTTGAACTTTAGAGGAACAGATGAAGTTGGAATAGAAAACGCTTATATATATTTGACTTATCAGGGTATTACGGGAAGTCCAAGCATAGTCACTGAGAATATTGTCAATAATTCATACTCCTTAATTGTTAATGATTGGACTGGAGAATCTAGTAAAGATGCACGTATTTACGAGGTTGATGAGGCAGGTAACACAAGTGAGACGAGGTTGGCATATTTTGATTGGTTAGATCAAAATACTGTAAACAATCAAACTACTATGATTTATGAACAAATGACAGATGGTTCTCCGAATAACCGAACAGTTACCTCCAATAGCAATGAAGGTTACTTAACTTCCGACAGTAATGAAATTATCATTATTGAAAACCACGTTAGAGATAAAAGTACGCTTAGTACTTTAGGAGGAGATGATCGTGTACTGCTCGGTATTAATTTGGAAGGCAGTTCTACAATTAATCTAGGTGAAGGTAATAATAGTCTTGTGGTTGGTGCTTCAGATCGACAAGAAAACAATGGATATATTACCAATGGAAGTAAAGTGACTGCTGGTAGTGGTAATGATACTCTATCTGTCCGAACTAATATTGATAACTCAGGTGTTAATCTAGGTGATGGCGATAATACTATTACTGTCGGTGGATATATATGGAGGCTAGATAACGGTAATCATTCAATTAAGACGGGTACTGGAAACGATACGGTTAGCGTTGGAGGCAATATAGATGAGTCGCCAATTGATTTAGGCGAGGGTAACAACAAATTAACAGTAGGCACCTACTTTGAACAATCAACGCTTACTACAGGAGCAGGAAAAGATACCGTCGAAATTGCAACCGTTTTAAGAGCCAGTACCATTGATACCGGTAACGGAGTTGGTATTATTTCAGTAGGTAGTGAATTAAGAAACAGTACTATTACAACAGGTAACGCTAATGATGAAATTACAATAGGTACATTAGTCTCTGCTCAGGATGGCTTGAGTTTAAGAGGTAAAGCAATTATCAATGCAGGTAATGGAGATAATACTATTACGGTTGGTAAGAAAGGCGCTAACAATGCTCTAGTGGATGCAACCGAACCTAATCAACAAGCTTCTGTAATTACCGGAAGTGGTAAAGATAAAATTTATATTTATGGTGTATTACAAGGACAACACGCAGAAGTTCTCTCAGGTGCAGGTAATGATACTTTATTAATAAATTCTGTCATTGCTAAGGCAACAGTTAATGCTGGTGCAGGAGATGATAAAGTTGATATTGGCACTTTAGGCAATTCATCTGGAGGCGATCCATTGTTAGACGCTGGTGCAGGCAGTGATACTGTAACTATTGGCAATTTTGTTAAAGGTGGTATCACTTTAGGGACAGGCCAAGATATTTTGTCAATAAAAACAATGGAACGAGGCAATATCTATACTGGAACATCGTCAGCCAATGAGGACAACCTTAAAGATATCGTCAAGTTAGATAACCTTCAAGGAGGCACTGTTAATCTTGGTGTTGACGATGTAATGAATATTGAAACCATGAACAATGGTACGATTAACTTGAGTGCTCAAAACGATACAATTACTATTGGTGATGTTGTGTCTGATGGAATGAGTATTATTGACTTCAATGGTGGTACTATCAATGGTGGTGCTGGTACAGATACTGTTGAGGTAACTGGAGGTAATAGAATCAATGCTAAATACTTCACTAATATTGAAACCTTCGATCTCGGAATAGGTAATGCGAGTAACCGAATCGATATACAGTCTGAAGACGCTGAATCCAATCGTAGTACTATCTATGTTAAAGGAGATAGTAGTGATACTGTCGACTTGGGTGCTAACGGCAACTATAATAATAATAATACTGATACATTCAAAGGTGAAAGAGGTAGTGGTGATGACTGGAATCTGAACGGTACTATCAACGTAGATGGTATTGATTACGGTATTTGGGAAACTGATGATGTTACAGTTTATGTTCAAGAGGGTATTACTGTCATCTAACCAATGTATTTAACATGCTTAGACGAAAAAAAACGTCCTCTCGAGGGCGTTTTTTTGTGTCATAAACAGTCGATCTAAAGACTTAAAAACCGTCAAACCCATCAAAACACTTGATAACTCACATAAATTTTTATACCCTTATGACTCTTTTAACCAAACATTTGTCCAATATTAAAACCGCTAGATGCATACTCTATTAGAGATAAGGAGTTGATTTATAGGTACTAATAGTAGCTAAACGCTCAATCATAAGTTGCTATTGTATTTAATAGACTATGGATCCGGCTAAACCTTTTAAGTGTTTAACAGACCCTGAGGAGAACCTATCGGTTATGATCAAAAACAAGCCCTACGATCCTGAGGTAAAGGGCTATAGAGCCTCATCAAACTTTTTATTAGATATTGCCCCTCTTGTACTCACCGCCATGATATTGATGGTGCAGTTCTTCATCTTCAAAGACTTTACCCCTCACATCCCGTTAGCCTGTGGTATTTTAATTACAGCTGTCTTTATGGCGGCACGTGGTCGTAGTTGGGAGGGTATGGAGTCACGATTTTTACGTGTTATCCGAGTCGGCCTGCCCGCTATTATTATCCTGATGGGCGTCGGTATGTTAGTCGGCTCTTGGATTATAGCGGGTACCGTGCCGACTATTTTGTATTACGGATTTGATATATTTAGTCCTTCATCTTTTTTGGTATCGGTTTGTATTATTTGTGCCATTATTTCCATAGCAACGGGCTCTTCATGGGGTACGGTGGGTACAGTCGGTCTGGCAATGATGGGTATCGGAGTAGGGCTTGGTTTACCGCCTGAGTTAACGGGCGGCGCGATTGTTTCAGGTGCCTTCTTTGGTGATAAGATGTCGCCACTTTCAGACACCACCAATTTAACGCCAGCGGCAGCAGGAATAGACATTTGGGACCATATCAAGGGATTATTACCGACTACCTTGCCAGCGCTAGTGATTGCACTGGGTTTATATGCTTGGATAGGCAGTGGGTATAGCTCTGACTCAGTAGATATGTCGTCAGTGAGGGGTATGCAGGCCACGCTTTCTGCCAACTACAATATTAGTGTCATAACGCTCTTGCCAGCTGTGGTGGTGATTGGCGCTGCAGTGATGAAATTTCCTGCCATTCCCACTGTATTGATAGGGGTGTTTGTGTCGTCACTCATCGCTTTCTTTTTACAAGGGGTCGGCGTACATGACATCTTTACAGTATTGCAAGATGGTTATGTCAGTAAAACGGGCATAGAGACCGTTGATCAATTACTGACCAAAGGCGGGGTCATGTCGATGACGTGGGTGGTGACGTTGACTATTTTTGCTCTCGCCTTTGTTGGCTCTCTTGAGCACTACGGTACCCTAAAGGCCATCATGGCAAAGCTCAACAAAATAGTGAAGACCAGATTCGGTTTGGTAGGGTCCACCTATGCCATCGTATTAGGCGTGGGTACTATCATTGGCGATGTATATACGACGCTTGTGTTACCGGGGCGTTTGATGAAGGACAAATACAAGCAAATGGGCTTTAATCGAACCACCTTGACCCGTACAATCGAGGACGCTGGTACTTTATTATCGCCCCTCATTCCTTGGAATATGGGTGGTAGTTATGTTGCGGCAACGTTGGGCGCCGCCACACTCACTTATGCACCGTATGCCTTTGTGTGTTGGATTTCACCGCTGATTGGTTTGCTGTGGCTAGTCCTTAATAAGTTCATTCCACGTGAAGAACCACAACGCGTCGAGGCGATGGAGAATTTAGTACATCCAGACGCTCGTTAATTTAAATGGGTGTGTTAGTTAAGACATTATTAGATTAATCCATCAAGTCAAGCATAAAAAAGCCACTCTCACTATGAGAGTGGTTTTTTTATACTTGCAGTTTTTGACGGCTTATATTGCATGTTTTATGAAGGTATACGTTATATTAGGGTAACTAAATCTACTCATTATAATTTAGTTTTAATTAATAAATTTGGTGGTTAATTAATAAAATGATTCTTAGTTGCTGATGCTTTTGATACTGGATAATATATCCAATGTCTATAAGGATACTCTTTCTGATAGTACTGCCTGTATCGTTGAGGCTCGGGTCAAAGGTACTAAGTCAAGCATGAGTAATGATATTTTAACGACTGATAATGCTATCAATACACCATCAATCTACTGTTTTACAGTAACCAAAAAAACCCAGCTGCGCTATATGGAGTGGAGCGGCAACTGGGCTGAAGGAAAGGGCTACTTTTTTTATTAAATCGTTATTATGTTTTTATTAAAGGCCATTTATTATTTAGTATTATTTTATTGAGCCTATTTTTATTGGGTTTTATTTTAATCGTATCAGCGATTTATGCCGATAGCTTTTCACGACCATGTGATGTCATAAAATCAATCTCTGGGCCAACCGGTACGACTAAGGTTGGGTTAATAGTGTCATGGCTTGCATAATAATGGGTTTTGATGTGATCCATATTCACTGTTTCTGCCACGCCCGGTACTTGATACAGGTCGCGTAAATAGCCCCATAGGTTAGGGTAGTCGACGATGCGTCTGATATTACATTTAAAATGACCGACATACACAGGGTCGAAGCGGACTAAAGTCGTGAACAAGCGCCAGTCTGCTTCCGTAATAGTGTCCCCAGTTAAGTAACGGCGAGTCGCTAAGCGCGCCTCGATTTTATCCAGTGCTTCAAATAGACTAACCACTGCTTCTTCATACGCTTCTTGGGTAGTTGCAAAGCCTGATTTGTATACACCATTGTTGATATTTGGGTAGATGTAGTCGTTTAGCTCATCAATCTCACTACGTAAATCTTCTGGTAAGAAGTTAACCTCTTTGTTAGCGCCCACGTCAGCAAACGCTGAGTTAAACATACGAATGATTTCTGATGATTCGTTGCTTACAATGGTGTTGTTCTTTTTATCCCAAAGCACAGGTACGGTGACTCGGCCGGTATAATCTGATTTCGCTTTGGTATAGATTTGATGCATATAATCAGCATTAAAGATTGGATCAGGGATAACGCCATCACCTTCATTAAATGTCCAACCATGCTCATGCATTAAGGGATGTACGACAGACACTGAAATCATGTCTTCTAGACCTTTTAACTTACGATAAATGAGCGTACGGTGCGCCCAAGGGCAGGCTAATGACACATAAAGATGGTAACGATTTGGCTCTGCTTTAAATCCCTCAACACCGCTAGGGCCTGCGCTGCCATCAACAGTAACCCAACTTCTAAAGCGAGAGATATCTCGCTGGAAGCGGCCACCGGTTGCTTCTGTATCGTACCACTGGTCGTGCCATTTACCTTCAATTAATAAACCCATGTTGAGCTCCGTAGTTAATGTTAGTGACTTCAATAGATTGATATGAATAAATTAAAAAATTAACTTAAAAGTGAGAGTCGTAAAATTATTGTTATGTCTTTTTAATTTCAGCATCTGTATGGTACCCCTTCGTTTGGTAACAATAAACAGGTGTTATGGCAATTGATTGTTCTGATTTTTAGAACACATACAAATGGTCTGAACGACATCAATCACCTTATAATAGCTTTATAAACAGCCACACTTGAATAGGCGGTTTGACACACAAATCGCCTAACAGAAATGTACCCGCATCTGTTGATTTTTGTGACAGGTCATGTAGGATAAGCATCTCGCTATTTTACCCCTTTGATATGAGATCGCTGCTATGTCGCTTAACGAATCTTCTGCACACACCTCAGCAAATCCGACAGAAAAAAAGTCATTGCTGCGTATCCGTGGGCTAAATAAAGCCTACGATGATACTCAGATTTTAAAGAGTATCGACTTAGATATTTATGACGGTGAGTTTTTGACTTTATTAGGACCTTCTGGCTGTGGTAAAACCACCTTACTGCGACTAATTGGCGGGTTCGAGATGCCAAATGCCGGTACGATGTCACTTGATGGTGTTGATATTACCAGCTTGCCCGCTGAGAAGCGTCCGATTAATACTGTATTTCAGCAGTATGCGTTATTTCCGCATAGGAATGTGTTTGACAATATTGCGTATGGCCTCAAGCTTAAAAAGGTACCCAAAGCGGAGATTAAAGAGCGTGTGCAAGAGGCGCTAGCAATGGTGCAATTAGAGCATGTCATTAACCGCCGTGCTCAAGATTTATCCGGTGGTCAGCAGCAGCGTGTGGCGATTGCACGTGCGGTAGTGAATCGTCCTAAAATGCTGTTATTAGATGAGCCACTATCTGCACTTGATGCCAAAATGCGGGTGCAAATGCAGTCGGAGCTAAAACGTTTGCAGCGTGAGCTTGGCATTACCTTTGTGTTCGTGACCCACGATCAAGAAGAAGCGCTATCGATGTCAGATAGAATTGCGGTAATGAAAGCGGGTGAGTTCCAGCAAATCGATTCACCCATTCGTATTTATGAGAGTCCGGCGAACTTATTTACCGCAAACTTTATTGGCGAGACAAACTTATTCAAAGCGCGTGTACTTGAGGTTAATGAGAGCCGTATTAAGGTTGAAGTTATCGAACAAAAAGAGGGTTTTCATCCGATACGAGATTTGCCACGTCCGAAGTTTGAGGTGCAAGTGGGGCAGAGTATTAACCTGTTATTACGCCCAGAAGATATCCGAGTCTACTATTTAAACGAAGGCTATGATGGTCTAGTCGGACACGTGATTGACAGTGCGTATAAAGGCAGTACCCTTGATTCGGTGATTGAGCTGCAAAACGGCAATAAGATTAAAGCCTCTGAGTATTTCAATGAAGATGACCCGAACTTTAACTATAAGCTTGGCCAAGAAGTCAGAGTAGACTGGGTCGACGGCTGGGAGTGGATATTGCCTGATGAATAAATCAACCTTAACAACCCCCTCGGCAGTCAATAACAATAATAGTGGACGTACCTTTCAGCGCGTCACCTTGTTTGTGATATGGGCATGGCTGATTATTTTTGCATTAATTCCTAATATTCTGGTAGTGCTGGCAAGTTTTCTGACCCGTGATGACGATACCTTTTTAGCACTGCCTTTGACCTTAGACAGCTATCTACGCTTTGTAGACCCTCTGTATGTCAAAGTATTTTTGCATTCGCTTAGCATGGCAGCCATTACCACTATTATTTGTTTAATATTAGGCTATCCATTTGCCTGGTTAATTAGCCGTGCCTCCAAACGATGGCAGTCGTTTTTGATGCTGCTATTAATCATTCCATTTTGGACCAACTCTTTGGTACGTCTGTATGCGGTAAAGCTGATTGTCGCCGCTAACGGCCTGTTAAGTACTGCATTAATTGGCATGGGACTTATTGATGAGCCATTGCAAATTTTATATACCCAGAAAGCAGTAATTGGCGGGCTAGTATATTTGTTATTCCCGTTTATGGTATTGCCGTTATATGCCGTATTTACTGATTTGCGTGAGGATATTGTCCTAGCATCAAAGGACTTGGGTGCCAATAAATATCAAACCTTTTGGCATATTATCTTGCCATTGACCACACCGGGTATTATCTCGGGCGTGCTGCTAGTATTACTGCCTGCGATGGGCATGTTCTATGTTGCTGATATTTTGGGCGGCTCACGTAACTTACTGGTGGGTAATATTATCAAGTCGCAGTTCTTAGATGCGCGCGATTGGCCATTTGGTGCCGCTGCCAGTGTGTTATTAACACTGACCATGGCGATATTGATAGCCGCTTATTACGCCAGTAGTAAGCGTATCGGCAAAACTGACCATCACGAAGTGACTTAGGGAGTAGGGTATGAGTGGTTTATTTAAATGGCTGGCAAGCCTCTATTTAACCCTGATTTATTTGGTGATGTATGCACCTATTTTGGTAATGGTGGTGTTCTCGTTTAACGCCTCCAAAGTCGGTTATCACTGGGGCGGTTTTAGTTTTAATTGGTATCATGAGCTGTTTAATAACGAGGCAATGATACAAGCTGCGATTAATTCTGTGTTATTGGCGGTGGTCGCCGCAACAGTGACCACAGTGATTGGTGGGTTGACGGCTTTGTCGTTTCAGCGTTATGACTTTAAGGGCAAAGGCGTACTTAAAAGTTTACTATTTGTGTTAATGATGTCCCCTGAGATTGTTTTAGCGATATCACTGCTCGCGTTATTCTTAATCATAGGCATTGAGCTTGGCTTTGTGACCTTGTTATTGGCTCACATTACCTTTTGTCTGCCCTTTGTGGTGATTACCGTTTCTGCTAGATTGAGCAGCTTAGATAATAGTGTGCTTGAAGCCGCCCGTGATCTGGGTGCCAGTGAATTCACCATGATTCGCACCGTATTATTGCCGATTATCATGCCGGCCGTGTTGGCAGGTTGGGTACTCGCTTTTACATTGTCATTGGATGATGTGGTGGTATCGACCTTTAATACCGGCGCAAGCTTTGAGATATTGCCTTTGCAGATATATTCGATGGTACGCGTCGGCGTTAAGCCTGAGGTCAATGCAGTGGGCACAATTTTATTGGCAGTCTCGTTAGTTGGACTCGTCATTTCACAATTATTGTTACTCAAAAAACGTTAAGGAGCGCATATGTCATCAAATAATGGGTATTCACGCAGACGTTTTTTGGGCATGTCCGGGGCAGGACTTTTAGCCTTATCCGGCCTGAGTTTGACGGCTTGCCAGCCCTCTAACACAGGCTCAAATGGTAATGAATCAGATTCTGACCCATCAGATGCTAATCAGTCCTCAACTAATAACGCATCGGGTAACAATGTAGTCAACGTCTATAACTGGACGGAGTACATCTCCGACAGTGTGCTCAAAGCATTTACCGCTGAGACCGGTATTGATGTTATTTATAGTACCTTTGACTCAAATGAGGCCATGTACGCCAAGCTTAAACTGACTAAGGGTAGTGGCAACTATGATGTTATATTCCCCGGCACTGACTTCGTCGATAAGATGCGAAAAGAGAATCTACTTGAGACGATAGATCATAGTAAATTATCGAACTTTAAGCACTTAAACCAAGCCTTTTTAGATGCTGAATTTGATCCAAGTAATAAATTTAGTGTCCCTTATTTATGGGGGTCATCAGGTATAGCGGTCAATACACAGCGTATAGATAAAGCTTCTATTGCCTCATGGGATGATCTATGGCGTCCTGAATATGAAGGCCGCGTCATGCTTATGAATGACTTACGCGATGTCTTTACCATGGGGTTATTAACCTTAGGCTACCCACCAAGTACTCAAGACCCAAACCATATTAAAGCGGCTTATGAAAAGTTATCAAAATTGATGCCCAATGTTCGCACATTCAACTCTGACGCACCACGTATGCCGTTTATGGAAGGGGAGACCTATTTAGGGCTGGCATGGAATGGCGAGGTCATCATGGCTCAAGACCAAGGTATGCCTGAGCTTGATTTTGTCTACCCAAAAGAGGGGGCAATTATGTGGATGGATAATATGGCCATTCCAAAAAATGCCAAGAACCTTGAAAATGCTTATACCTTTATCGATTTTATTTTACGTCCAGAAAATTCAGCCATTATCAGTGAAGAGATTGGCTATGGCACACCCAATAAAGCAGCCATCGCACTCATGCCGGAGGAAATAGCGAACAATCCTATTATCTATCCGCCTGAAGACCAACTCGGTCATGCCTTGTTCCGCAGCGATGTCAGCGACTCGACCATGGCGCTATATCAGCAATACTGGGACCGCCTAAAGGTAGATATGTAAGCGGTTAATCAGAGCTGCATTTAATTATGAGCATTAGCTGCGGCGCAAAGTAATGGTCATTTCAAATAGCGTTGGATTAATGACGTTAACACTTACTTGACCGTTATGTGCCTTGGCGATTGCTTTGACAATAGACAAACCCAAGCCGGTACCGGCTTGGGTTTTACTGGTTTTATGATGCCGATAAAAGCGCTCAAATAAGCGATTGGCTTCCGCTTGAGTAATAGGCTCATCAAGCTCATTGCTAATCACAATTGTCACCGTATTTTGCGGTGATTGATTTGACTGGCTAGATGAGTAGGCTTCTATATTAATTGTGCTGTCATTTCTGGCATAGTAAATGGCATTAGACAGTATATTGGCAAATAGACGTTGTAGCAGGCCTTCATCGCCTTTGACGGAGCCATAATTGCCTTGAGTGATAAGGCGAATGTCTCTCTCTTCAGCGATAAATTCATAATACTCCACAAGCTTGGCAAGCAGGCTGTCTAAATTAACCTCTTTTAACTGCGAATCGCTCAGCCCTTTTTGTGTTTTTGCCAATAGCAGCATGTTATTAATCAGCCCAGATAACTGCTCTAATGCGCTATGCTGATGGTGAAGCTGCTCAATGTAGTCCTCAGTACTGCGGGGACGACTTAACATGACTTGAGTTTGGGTACTTAAGCTTGCAATCGGAGTACGCAGCTCATGCGCGATATGATCAGAGAAGCGTGATAGTGATTCAAAATTGTCTTTTAGCTTATCCATCATCACGTTATACGATTCGGCTAAAGGTCGCAGTTCGCTCGGCATATCACTCACTATAATGCGCTCATCAAGCTGCTCTGTGCTGATGCCTTTCATCTTTTGCACAAAGGTAGAAAGCGGAGAGAAGCCCCAATACACACTTAACGCGGCAACCGATATCAGCAGTAAAGTAATTGCCGCTAAAATTAATCTAAGTTGAAAATTAAACTGATTTAAATATAAATGATGCACATCAATGGGCAGGGTTATTAGATATAACGTCTGCCGATTATTGATGATAATCGCGCGGTAATGTCGCTGCTGTAAGGACAAATCAAACTGCCTGTCGCCATGTTGTTGATATAGGCTGCGAATATCTAGTTTTCGAAATAGCTTATCATTTGACGAGCCGCTGGTATCCGCACTGGCAGGGTGCCAAAGGGGTTGACCGCTTGTATCAAAGGCGAAAAATTGAATGTCATAATTAAGCCCTGCGCTGTGATTGTGATTGGTACTGTTTTGGATGAGGCTGGCTTGATTTTGCTCATTAGCTGCCTTACGCAGATTGTAGGCTGCATGGGTTAATATCTCGGCATCCATCACCTCAAAGTGCTCACTCACCGAACGCTGAATCCAAAAATACACCATCACTTGGCTAATCACCACAAATAGGGTGATTAAAATGATGGTACGCCACAATAGAGATATTCTAGTGCTGATCGGACTACTGGGCATTAAGGTTTATCCTGTGCTGCACTGTCTAAGACCGCTAACTTATAGCCCATACCGCGCACCGTATGAATGAGCTTGGGCTCAAAATCCTCATCAATTTTTAAACGCAGGCGCCGTATAGCCACATCAATGACGTTGGTGTCACTGTCGAAGTTCATATCCCACACTTGAGAAGCAATCACTGAGCGCGGCAGCACTTCGCCCTCTCGCTCCAGCATGAATTGCAGTAGGGCAAACTCTTTTGAAGTCAGCTGAATGGGCGTGTTGCCCCTATGTACTGTGCGCTTGGCAATATCGAGTGTTAAGTCAGCCAGTTCAATTAAGGTGCTCTTATAATTGGACTGATTGGCGCGTCTTAGCAAGCTTTTAATACGTACTACCAATTCTGCAAAAGCAAAAGGCTTGGTTAGATAATCATCACCCCCAATCTCAATCCCTTTAATACGGTCTTCCAAATCATCTTTGGCGGTCAAAAATAGTACGGGCGTAATGTGACCGGCGGCGCGGTAGTTTTTTACCAAATCAAACCCGCTAACATCTGGCAGCATGACATCCATGATAATCACATTGTAGGTTTCAGACATTAGCGCATGATAGCCGTCCAAACCATTTAGCTTATGTTCAACCAGAAAGCCTGATTCAGTTAGGCCTTTTTTTATGTATTCGCCCAGCGTGACTTCGTCTTCTACTAATAAAATCTTCATGCCTGCCTCATATCTTTGTGCAATCAATAGCTATTTTGCTTCCCTAAGCGCTGTAGGGCATGGTGCTATATTAGAGTATATGCTGCGAGAATAACATCCTGCCGTTTGAAGATGACAAATTTGTAATGTTGGCGTCATGTTGATGTCATTTGCGAACCGATATGATGAGTGTCAGATGGTGTTTTCTTTTTTAAAATGTTCTGTTGCCACACTATTTATCGACCCGCAACAGAAACACATAACTCAAGGCGACTTAAATGAAATCTCTTAAAATTTTATTAGCGGCAACGACTGCTTTCACCATCGCAACCACTGCTATGGCGCATGATCCTAAATTGCATGCCAAAAAAGATCAGATGAACTGTGAAAAAATGGGCAAACACATGCAAATGATGAAAAACATGGACCACAGTAAAATGGATATGAATGATTCGGTAATGAAGTCTATGATGGCCAACATGAGCAAGATGAAGCAAATGTATGCCAAACACTGTGTGAGCCAAGGCGACCAGGCTGATAATGTAGATCACGCAGGCATGCAGCACTAATTAATCACCGAGCAAATACTTACAATGAGGGGTAGTAAATGAAGTTTTTGCTAGGAATGGTGAGTGGTTTATTGCTGTTGGCAGTGGGCATGGCGGTCATCGTATTCAGTGGCCGCATCAATATAGGCGCAGATCATGAGCACAGTCCGCTGGTGTATGGTGTGTTAGAAAAAGCGCGTATCCGCTCTATTGAATATGCCAGCCGTGACATTGATGTGCCAAAACTCGATGAAGCAACAAGCATCAGTGCAGGCGGTGCCGATTATAAAGACATGTGTGCTAGCTGTCATTTATCACCGGGTGTCGAGCAAACGGATTGGAGCACGGGTTTATACCCAAGACCGCCTAACTTTACAGATGCTGATGTTGTCAGCCGTTTTGCTACTGATGCAGGCGCAAGACAAGGTTTTTGGGCCATTAAGCATGGCATTATGGCTTCAGGCATGCCAGCATGGGGCGCGTCGCATGATGACAAACGAGTTTGGGATATGGTTGCTTTTATCAGAGAACTGCCAGAGCTTGATAGCAATCAATACACCATCCTGACCACTCGATTTGATGATGCGATGATGATGGATGCTTTTGACAGTGAGACGGCTCAGTGATATTTGTCAGTGCTATTTATCACCGTGCTGAATGAGTAGATGTTGAATGAGTAGATGTTGAATGAGTACCTATGACGCACATGGATAGACGACAATCGCTAGTAGGCATTATCCGTCAATAATAATGCCTATCTTTACCAGTAAGTTTTAGCAACAAGGCCAGTTATAAACTAATAAGGTGACGATATGAAACTAACAGGTCATTATTCTTCAGATTCCGATAAAAACTTAACCCATAAAACCACTCGTTGCTATCGCAAACGGGTATTTGGCAGTTCTGTGCTATTTGCCGTTGTGGCCACCTTGTCAGCGTGTAACTCGCCAAGCCAAACCGAGTCTCAGCCTATGGTTGACTCTGCTGCTAACTCAAAAACGGTAGAGGCAGAAGTCACGCCAGTTCAAGCGAACACACCATTTACTCAAACCACCAGGCACAATCAGCAAAGTACTCCACTGCTACAAAGCATCTCTGCCACTGTCTACAAAGATCCTAATTGTGGCTGTTGTACTGAGTGGATAGCCTATGCCGAAGAATCCGGTATGCATGCGTCAGTACAACACCCAGAGAATCTATCTGTATTTAAAGACCGCTATGGTGTGCCGCAGCAGATGCGCTCATGTCACACCACAGTGACCAATGACGGCTATGTGTTTGAAGGGCATATTCCAGCTAAATTTATGGCACAGTTTTTGGATAATCCACCAAGCAAAGCCATTGGTTTGGCCGTGCCGAGCATGCCGGTTGGTAGCCCTGGCATGGAATATGAGGGCAAGTTTATGCCGTACAAAGTCTTTCAATTAAACAAAGATGGCTCATATGAAGAATTTGCGGCAGTTGATACGCCCCAGCAGCAACTGTAAATCAAAAAGTACAACTTAAATGACTATCAAATAGCATAATGCATCACATTAAAAAAAATGCATTAAACCACCTTTTTGAATTAGGTTTTCTCATGAATAACATTAATAACGTCAACAGACGTAAGTTTCTCTCTGGCGCAGGACTCGTCGCAGGCTCAGCAATGATTGCACCTGTGTGGGCGGGTACTGAGTTTAAAGGTGACTATAATCCGGCTGCCAAAGAAGCGCCAATACTAACCGGCAATGAATTTGATTTGTATGTCAGCAAAATACCGGTAGTTATTAATGCGCGAAACACGACAGCGACCTTGATTAATGACTCCCTGCCTGCGCCCACTTTGAAGATGAAAGAGGGCGAGACGGTCACCATTCGTGTGCACAACGAAATGGATGAAACCACCTCAATTCATTGGCATGGGCTGATTGTGCCTTATCAAATGGATGGTGTGCCCGGCATTAGCTTTGATGGTATTCCGCCCAAAAGCACCTTTACTTATACCTTTAAATTGCAGCAATCAGGTACCTATTGGTATCACTCACATTCAGGCTTCCAAGAGCAAACCGGCATGTTTGGTGCGATTGTTATTGAACCCAAAGGCCGTGAGCGTCACCCTGTGTCAGAAGACCATGTTGTTATGTTAAGCGATTGGACATACAAAAATCCGCATACCTTGTTAAAGCTGTTAAAACAGCGCGCTGACTTTGATAACTATCATCTGCCAGATTTCAAAAAGCTATTGTCGGATATTGCTCAAACCGATTTAAAAACGGCGTTGGACAAGCGCAAGATGTGGAATCAGATGCGCATGATGCCCACAGACTTTAGTGATTTGACCGGTGAAAATACCTTTACCTATTTGATAAATGGCAGAGCCTCTGGCGATAGTTGGTATAAAAAAGTTAAGGCGGGTCAAGCGGTAAAACTAAGATTTATTAATGCGTCTGCCCAGACTATTTTTGATGTGCGTATTCCGGATCTAAAAATGACGGTAGTTGCCACCGATGGTATTGATGTCGATCCGGTATCTATTGATGATTTTCGTATCGGGGTGGCTGAAACCTTTGATGTCATTGTCAGGCAAACTCAAGATGCACACACTATTTTTGCTCAAAATGTGGACCGCACCGGTTATGTGACTGCAACCTTAGCGACCAAAGACAATACCCGTGCTGCTGTGCCGACTATGGACGGCGTAGAGTGGTTGACCATGGCGGATATGATGGGTGATATGGAAAATGGCTATCATACCAAGCACGCCCGCACCGAATATGATTTCAAAACGGATATGCGTGTCGATATGCCACGTACTAACTTAGATGATCCAGGCATTAATTTGCGTAATATTAAGCGCGATGTCTTAACCTACGATCGCTTGCGCAGCGTTGATGAACAAATTTTTGCTGAACAGCGAGCGCCGACCCGTGAAATTGAGCTGCATTTGACTGGTAATATGGAGCGTTATATTTGGGCGTTTGATGGGGTTAAGTTTGCCGATGCGACACCGGTGAATATTAGGCCGGGCGAACGTGTTCGAATCACCTTGGTGAATGACACCATGATGATGCACCCGATGCACTTGCATGGTATGTGGAGCGATATGAGAGCGGCTACCGGTGAGTTTCAGGTGCGAAAACACACCATGTTGGTTCATCCGGCACAAAAGATAAGCTTCGATGTCACAGGTGAAGCGGGCAGATGGGCGTGGCATTGTCATTTGCTGTATCACATGGAAGCTGGCATGTTCCGTGAAGTTGCCGTTATTTAATTTAAGCTTGCAAGTTTGCAAAAGGTAGATCAATGAAAATACATAACACAGGTTGTCACTATCTGGGATTGGCCTCCCTGTTGTATCTAGTGCCTTCTCTGGCGATTGCAGCAGAGCCGATGGCTACAATGAACCATGCTGATATGGATCACAGCTCGATGTCGGATATGGATCACGGTTCAATGGATATGTCGGATATGGACCACGGTTCAATGAATAATATGTCGGGCATGGATCACGGTTCGATGGACCATGACTCAATGAATATGTCGAATATGCAAGGGGGCAAAGCGCCTGCGGATGCGCGCAGCCCTGACTATTCAAACGGAATCGGCTATGGCAAATTCGGTCAACCCATGATGATGGGAGATATGCCAACGTGGGGCGTGTCTGTTTCTGACTTGGGGTATGACTTTGATGAAGACGTGGTTAACTTTGAAGCCGACGCTTGGTATGGTAGTGATGAGAAGCGTCTTCTATTTAAGAGTGAAGGCAGCTTCGATACCAAAGACGGCAATGATATTGATAGCTTAACGTCATTATCTTATTGGCAACCGACTGGCATTTTTTGGAATGTGCATACGGGTCTTGCTTATGATACTGCAGTGGATAAACCAGCAATCATGGCAGGTATTGAAGGCACAGCGCCTTATTTTATTGAAACAGATGCTGATATGTATGTGTATTCCGATGGTCAGATTAGGCTAAACGCCGGTGCGGAATATGAATGGCGTTTAAATCAACATTGGGTAGTTATTCCTGAAGCGGAAATAACGGCATTTGTTAAAGATGATGATAAGCAGCACATTGTTAGAGGGGTTAACGAATTAGAAGCCAAAGTGCGACTCACTTATGAGACACTAAACCGTCAAGTAGCGCCTTATATTGGTGTCAGTTATGAAACAGCACTGGGTGCAAACCGAGGACAGCGTAGAGCACATGATGAATCGGTGGACTCAAGTAGTGTGATAGCAGGGTTAAGTTTCTGGTTTTAATCGTTTATTTAGGTATCATCCTAAGTCTCTTTGAAAAGATAAGTCTCTTTGAGAAGAATAGCTGACAGTTTATATCTAAAACTAAAACTAAAAGGCAGTCTAATGAACCACAACCATTCAGATAAAAATCCTACGACGCATAAATCACAAGCTGACGGTATGGATAACGGTTCAGCTTCTGCCACGCCAACTGATAATAATAGATACAACCATGTACCTGAAAACTATACGGGAACGGTCTATGTGTGTCCGATGCATTCTGAAGTCAGAGATATCGAGGACAGCGGTTGTCCGATTTGCGGCATGCATCTAAAGCCTGAGCAAGAGATTAAAGCAGAAGGTGAGGCGCATGCACACGTAAACGCACAGGGTCATCATCATGGCTCAACTCACAGCAGCCATAGCACAGACAAGACAAGCAGTGATTTAAGCAGCAGTGCAATTAAAGACAGTCAGTATAATCTGGTTCCTGAAGGGTATGACGGCACTGTTTATACCTGTCCGATGCACCCACAAGTTCGAGATGTCAAAAACAGTGGCTGTCCAATATGTGGCATGGCACTAGAGCCCGAAACTGTCTCGCTAGAGGAAGAAGATACCACTGAGCTTGATAATATGACCCGCCGCTTTTGGGTATGTACCGTACTCACCATTCCGCTATTTATCATCGCTATGAGCGAGATGATCGGTATTAATCTAAATAGTTTTTTACAAAGTTATGGCATCTCTAATCAATGGTTTAATATTATTCAATTAATCCTTGCCACACCTGTTGTGATATGGGGCGCCAAACCTTTCTTTATCAGAGGTTGGCAGTCGATTAAGACCATAAAACTCAATATGTTCACCCTCATTGCCATTGGCACAGGAGCGGCCTATCTGTTTAGTATTGTCGCAACTTTCTTTCCTGATATATTTCCGCCAAGCTTCCAAAATCATTCAGGTCAAGTCGGTGTTTATTTTGAAGCGGCAGCAGTGATTACGACCTTAGTTTTGCTAGGGCAGGTATTGGAATTACGAGCACGCAGTCAAACCTCCGGCGCCATACGTTCACTGTTAGAGCTTGCGCCTCCGACTGCCAGACGTGTCGATGATCAAGGTCAAGAAGTTGAAGTGTCGCTTGAAGAGGTCAAAACAGGGGACAAACTTCGCATTAGACCCGGTGAGAAAGTACCTGTTGATGGCCGAGTCATTGATGGTGACAGCCGCGTGGATGAATCCATGGTCACTGGTGAGCCGATGCCTGTCTCAAAGTCAGTCGGTGACAGCGTGACGGGCGGCACGGTAAATGGTACAGGCACATTGCTGATTGAAGCGGTCAATGTTGGTCAAGATACTGTACTATCCAAAATTGTGCAGATGGTGAGTGAGGCGCAGCGCAGTCAAGCACCGATTCAAAAGCAAGTCGATAAGGTATCGAGCTGGTTTGTGCCGACAGTGATTGTCTCTGCGATGATTACCTTTATTGTATGGGCAATATTTGGCCCAGATCCAGCGCTGGCTTATGCGCTTGTTAATGCGATAGCGGTGCTTATCATTGCCTGTCCTTGTGCCTTAGGCTTAGCCACGCCCATGTCTATCATGGTCGGCACTGGCAAAGGTGCTCAACATGGGGTGCTGATTAAAAACGCCGAAGTATTAGAGCGTATGGAAAAGGTCGATACCATCGTTGTGGATAAAACAGGCACATTGACCGACGGTAAGCCCAAGCTAACCGCCATTGATGTCAGCTCAGGCTGGCAAGAAGATGAGGTTCTGGCCTTGGTTGCAGCTGTTGAGGCATCGAGTGAGCATCCGCTTGCTGCTGCGATTGTTAAAGCCGCCAAAGAGCGTGAACTGACTCTATCTACGGCGACAAATTTTGACTCTATTACTGGGGAAGGGGTCAAAGCGAGCGTCAACAATCACGACGTCGCTATTGGTAATGACAAACTGATGAAGCGTTTAGATAGCTATGATTCAGTGTTATCCGAGCAAGCTGATAAACGCCGATGCGATGGTGAAACGGTGATGTTTGTGGCAATTGATAAGACACCTGCCGGCCTAATTGCTGTCTCTGATCCTATCAAAGCCAGCACCAAAGATGCCATTGATTTGCTGCATGGCGAGAATCTAAAAGTCATTATGCTCACCGGTGATAATGAGGTGACCGCGCATGCTGTGGCTAAAAAACTGGGGATTGACGAGGTGCATGCAGATGTGTCGCCTGAAGATAAAAACCGCATTGTGAAGCAGCTTCAAAGCAACGGACTCACTGTCGCAATGGCTGGCGATGGCATTAATGATGCCCCAGCCTTAGCACAAGCCACGGTGGGGATTGCAATGGGTACAGGAACGGATGTAGCGATGGAAAGCGCCGGTATTACCTTGGTTAAAGGCGACTTAATGGGTATTGCTAAAGCGCATAAGCTAAGCGAAGCGACCATGAAAAACATCAGACAAAATCTATTTTTTGCCTTTATTTATAACGTTTTAGGCATCCCTGTTGCTGCGGGTCTGCTTTATCCTATCTTTGGTCTGCTATTGAGTCCAATGATTGCGGCTGCGGCTATGAGTCTGTCGTCTGTGTCAGTGATTGGTAATGCACTGAGGTTACGTAGCTTAAAGTTATAAGCGATGACCGAGCCTACCTAATGAATGATGAGCAAGGCCCTAAATTCTGCATAATCTGACTATCAGTTATCAACTTGCCTTCACTATCAACGGTGAATTTAGGAGGAATAGAGTGAAATTTTCCCATATAGTCATCAGAGCATAACGCCTGCTTCCTTTTATAGTCTTGCTCTATGTCTTCTAATGTCATGGTCGAACAACCCGTTATGCTTGCAATCATAACGCATAAAACAACAGGTGAAATCATTTTAATCATCAATAAATTCCTTATAGTCTAGGAAGTCAGGGGCCCTTAAATATTGTTCAGGCTTTGATAAATATTACTCTTGAATTTTTATCTTTTGATAACGATTATCACGAAATTATTTGAGGTACATAGGGTATAAAAAATGGTTATTATTAGCCGACAGTCTTTGAATTAATTAAGTAAAGTTGGTTATGATTACCGGTTCACATTATACCGCAGGTTTTATCGATAAATAAAAAGAGCAGCACTGATTTTATATATTTATCATATATAAAGTCCATGCCACTCTTATGACTGATTGACGCTATAAGTATGAAATTATTCTAAAACTTAACATTTAATCCTAACGTGAAGTTACGTCCCATTTGCGGAACATACGGTAGGAACGAATTATGGATATATACTTTCTCATCCAACACGTTATTAGCACGTATTGATAAGGTATAGTCAATATTACGGTAATTACTCTCATAATCGGCACCAAGATTTAATAAATTATAGCCTTCTGTTTTGTTCTCTGTAACAAATCTCGGTTTCATCAATAACGAATTATTCTCATACTGAAGCTTGTTACCGTCCTCATCATACTCCAAAGGCTTGATAGCAATGGTTGACGTAGATACTTTGTTTTGTTCAAAGACGTGACTATAATCCATATTAACTGACCATTTGTCAGTTAGGTGGTTATTGTAGCGAAAGCCTAATCTAGCAGGTGGTACACGCGGTGCATTGGTAGCAGGACGTTTTAAAATATCTGTACCAAGTTTCTTGTAAATAAAATCAACACACCAAGGCATCTCTTCAGGGTCCGACATAAGATCAGCATCGCACCATTCATAGAAGTTGATTTCAGGTGGATTCTCAACTTCAGACATCAAGATACATTCAGATATTCGACCACTTTCTTTTATCTCCTGACCGCTCAAGCCCTGACAGCTATCAGCTAATCCATATATCTCAGGGGTATCAGAGAATATATTTTTCCCAATAATAGGGTCTAATGCACCGATTTTACCGCGCACAAAATCACCAAAGAAAGTCACCTCTTGACTTGGGCTAATGCGATAGGTCAAATCGCCTTCAAGTCCGTAAAAATCAGCAGTTGTTTGATTGTAACGGCGCATATATAAGTCGCCAAATTTGGTGATATTCTCATTATAGATATAGTTATCAAAATCATTGTAATAACCACTGATATTATAATCCCAGTTATCACCAAAATATGACAATCCTAGCTCAAAGTTATTTGATCGTTCTTTCTCAAGGTTTTTGTTACCGTATTCAAATGAGTTGGTCGCCAAATGCTTACCGTTATAGTAAAGCTCCATTGGTGAGGGAATACGCTCATTATGAGATGCGGTGAAAGACAAGCGGTAATTTGAATTTAAATCCCATAATACACCACCAGCATAAGATACCGCATTTTCTTCATAGGGGCTTAAATCAGGGTGTTCAGCCTTGGTAGAGTCAAGGGCTGGGAATCCGTTTTTAAGCCATTCTAGTTTACGTTGTAATAATTCTTTGTCATATTTAACGGGTGTTTTTTGTCTTTCCCAGCGCACTGCGCCCTCAAAGGTGAAGTCGCCAATTTGATATTGCTCCAACCCAAATACACTCAAGTTTTTGTTGGTATGTGGCACAAGTAAATATCGAGGATCGGCCTTAGATGTATCACCCCAGCTGGGTAGATAAGGCACTTCGGCGCTCATATCTTGCTTTTGATATTGGAGGCCGAGCATACCTTGTAGCCCATTGATAGGCGTATGGTAGGCTTCTAATCGACTATTAAAACCTTTGTTTTTGAAAATAGCAGACGCATATCCTCTATCAAGGGTTGGATCAAATCCTTCTGAAATACCTGTGGTACGTTCGGGGTTGCCAGGGTCTTTTTCATCATGATAATAATCGGCATGAGTTAGGCTTAATTTAACTTTATCAATGCCTTTGATGGGGTCTCTTAGCTCACCACGTACATCGTAGCGATCTGAAGTCATATCTACCCAAGGGCCTTTGTGGTTATGATTATGCTCAAAGCCAAATGGATTATCAGTATTGTGTTCATGGCCATGGTCATCTGCATGGCCACCCACGTGACAGCCGTCAAAATGAGGGAAGTCGATGATGTCATCGTCATCCATTAAATGCGGATAAGCATTTAGATAATATCTGCCATGAAACCCAGTCTCTGTTGAACCTAGCCAATTGATAAAATGACCATAACAGCTGTCATAATTATGATTGTGACCGGGAATACCATAGACGTCTTCTCGGCGACTATAAGAGGTGCCAAGATAACCTTGATCTCCTATCCATGACAGACCGACGGTACCAACTTTTGATCGATTATAAGCGTCCGGTAAATAATCTAATTTCTTATCTGAATTGAATTCAGGCACTTCGTAATTATTTGCATCTCGGCTTAATCCTTCAACTCGCATGGCAATATGATCACTGAGTGCAAAGGTTGCCCCTGCTGTGGCCAATTTCTCGTTACTGTTGGTGTTATAACGGAGTAGAGCTTCTCCTTCGACCTTGTCGCTGAAATTGCCATTGGGCATCTTATCTGGAATACGCTTATCCACCACGTTGACTACGCCTGCTGATGAGGCGGTACCGTACCGTAATGTAGACGGGCCCCGCACTAGCTCGACGCGCTCGGCAAGTAAGGTATCGGTGGCAATCACGTGATCCGGCGATATATTAGACACGTCTATCACGTCTGTACCATTTTGTAAAACTTTGACTCGCACGCCGTCTTGCCCTCGAATCACAGGCGCTGATGAGCCGCCACCAAAGGGATTGCTATGAATGCCAAGCTCTTCAGACAATGCATTACCTAAAGTAGCTGAGCGCTTATTTAACTGCTCACGATTGACCACCACATCACTGGCTTTTTGAGTGTTACCGAAGGCCAATGCGCTTGGCCGGCTATGAGTATCGGCTATAACGTTTATGGTATCTAGCTGCGTGATAGGCGCTTGCTCATCTGTATTTAAATTAGCACCAGATGAAGGGTTTGAATCAGAGGGCGGGACATAATCGCTACCTATGGTATTGCTCTGAGCCTGTTGGGCGTGAGCGGTAAGAGAAAGTAGCGTTAACGAGATAGCAAGGGATAACGGATGTTTCTTCATAATTGACCAATTAGTAGACAAGTAATACAAATAAAATGCCATTCTTTAGCCCGAGCCGTGTGACCACAGAAACTAAGAATGACGATAGACAAAAACCACAGTACGGATGAACAACAATGTCAGATTAGTGACAAAGCGTAAGTTACTGTTATAAGATGTTATGTTATAATATAACAATAAAAATGAAACGCAATATTAATTTTTAATTTTTTGATACGGAAGTTAACTAAATCAGAGCTAGAGCTGAAAATCTAACAATAAAAAAGCCAGTCCTAATAAGGGCTGGCATCTAATTGTAGAAGAGAGATGTGCTGAATGGAACGCACAGGATTATTTTAATAATTGGTCATACCTATCCTGATTTTATTTTGAGTTAAAAGTTAGCTCAGAGTTTATTTGGCATAAAATACCGCTTTGACATAAATAAAATCAGCAACAGTGCTAAAAAGCTTACTGCTGCGCCCACAAAGCCAACGCTAGAAAGAGAAATATGAACCACGGCATAACCACCGATAAGTGCACCTGCACCAATACCTAGATTAATGATACCGGAGAACATCGACATCAGCATATCTTGAGCATGCACATCGACCATCAGTACTTTTGCCTGCGCGGCAATAATCAACAGCATCAATGCCGTACCCCAGATGACAGCATTTAAACTTAAAGCCCAAGGAGAGGCTATCACTGGCAGTAATGCGAGCGTAGAAATCAGCATAACAATGGCGGAGATTATCATTAACAGCGTACTGTGGCGATCCCCCCAACGGCTAAAGATGACACTGCCTAAGATACCGGCACCCCCGAATAGCAGCAGCACAAAGGTTGCAAAGTTTTCACTGATTTCGCCCACTTGACGCATAAACGGCTCGATATACGAGTAGGCGGTGTAATGCGCGGTGAAGACCAAAAATATAAACAAGTATAAGCACACCAAAAGCGGATTTTTAAGTAGCTCTGGTACTTTTCTAAATGAACCTTGAAATAAGCTGGGCAAATTAGGCAGCAGTCTGGCTTGTAGTAAAAATACGACGGACGCTATAACCCCAATAGCACCAAACGTCGCGCGCCAGCCAAACCATTGGCCTATTAAACGTCCAATCGGTACGCCTAATACCATTGCAAGCGACGTTCCTGTCGCCACAACACTAAGCGCAAAGGCCTTCTTGCCCTCAGGTGCTACCCGCAGTGCAATCGCCGCAGTAATTGACCAAAATATCGCATGCGCAAAAGCGATGCCCACACGGCTGATGAGTAAAATATTAAAGCTCCATGCCATGACAGAGAGCACGTGGCTGGCAATGAATAAAGCAAAGATACCAAGCAGCAACCGCTTACGCTCGAAGTTTTTAGTCATGAGCATCAGCGGCAAGGACATGGCCGCCACAATCCATGCGTATAAGGTCAGCATCCAGCCGGTTTCGGCCGGCGTAATCGCAAAATCTTGTGCAATATCACTGAGTAATGCCACTGGCACAAATTCGGTGGTATTCATAACAAAGGCACTCACGCCCATTAATATCACCTGAATATACTGAGTTCGGCGGGAGAGTGGCACCTCCGCCTCATTGTGATATGTCATAACGCCCCATACAAAAACGCAATAATAAGTGGCTCAAGATAACAAGTCGTTGCTAATAATTAAAGGGGTTTTTTGATACTTATTTGAGTGAAATACAGAGATAAAAAACACCAGACACAAACCGTATCTGGTATCGTTATTATTGGGAATCGGTGTGTTATTTACTCACGTTTATTGCATAATATAATTAATAAATACTGACTATGTAATATTAACCGTAATACTGCTAAGCCCATCAATATCTGCCGTCATGGTATCGCCGACATTAACCGGACCAACACCTGCCGGCGTACCCGTCATAATCAAATCTCCCGGCTTTAATTCAAAAAGCTCAGATAAGCGAGATATTACTTCCGACACACTCCAAATAAGATGTTTTAAATCACTATCCTGACGAATCTCATTGTTGACCTTTAACTGAATATGACCTGATGTTAACTCGCCAGAATCTATAATCGGTGTCAACTCGCCAATGGGGGCAGCATAATCGAAAGCCTTACCAATCTCCCATGGGCGACCTTTTTCCCGCATATTTGCCTGCAAATCACGACGAGTCATATCTAGCCCAATGGCATAGCCATAGATAGCCTTCTTTGCCTCTTCTACAGAGATATTTTTAGCACTTTGGCCTATTGCCACAACAAGCTCAGCTTCATAATGGTAGTTTTTAGTGAGTGACGGATAGGGGATGTGTATAACGCCATCTTTTGCAGCAGCAACAACAGAGTCGGCATCTCCTGGTTTACAGAAGAAAAAAGGCGGCTCACGATCAGGGTCAGACCCCATTTCGCGGGCATGCTCTGCATAATTACGCCCGACACAATAGACGCGGCGAACAGGGAAGGTGTCTTCGCTCCCTTTAACAGCTAGAGCTGCGGGTTCTGCCGGTTCGATAATATAAGCCATTAAATACTCCTTTTATTCTTAATTTAATATTAGATACATCAGCGATATAGATTGGCTAGTATAAAGCCATTCACCCAGAATACCGCACATCAAAATTATTATTGTCTTAAAATAGCCTAAGCAAAAAATCTGTTCACATAATGAAAAATTCTTTTGATACTCATCAAAACATTATAATAACTATTATTTCTATATTATTCATATGATTGTAGGTGAGCATATTTAAGATAAAATCGGCAACCGCCGTTTGGTTATGCTGATTTATATGTTTGGTATTGGTATCGGCTTTGTGTTAATGGGACTGCTCAATGAGAGCTGGCCGTTATTCATTGCCGTAGTATTTACCATCCTTTGTTCGGTATTTGTGCAAGGTGCTGAGGGTGCAACCTTTGGTATTATTCCTGCTATTAAACGCCGTTTAACCGGTCAGAATACATGCGATAGCAAGCTTAGAGTAACGAGGGGGCGGGGCAGTAACAGCACGGTTAGATTTGAAAAGTCGCATATATTCCTCCGATACATGAACACGTCATTGGTTCTTATAACATTCATTTAAAATGAATTTTTAAGATGTATATTAAATGAATCTTTTAATTAAATCGACAGCTTTTGACTCAACAATGAGTGATTTTTAGCACCAATAAGTTACTTTTTTTAATTAACTTTTATAAACCTTTGTGCTAGCAGGGTATTAGGATTTATTTCAAATAACGAGGAGTGAGGACAGGTTTGAAAAAAGGGGAGAAGTCCTTTAAAACTAGGTAACCCAAATTTTTCTACAATGTAATCTTCTGTATTTTTACTAAATAAGGTACTATCTATCATCAGTTATCTATTTGCAAAACATCATTAGATAATCACAATTCTCTAAACAGTCAATTAACTCATATTCAAGCAATCGTATATCCCCATATTAATAGGAAGCACTGTGTTATGACTCATCAAGACAAAGTATCTAAACCCATCATACCATCGTTATTTAAAATGAGTCAATCAAATAGACTGTTATCTTTAGCTCTGCATAGTGCAGTTATCGGTAGTGCGGCGCTGGCTTTGAGTGCATGTCAATCAACTCCGAATATGACCACAGCATCGCAAACATCACCAATCATCGACTTTAGTGTTGCAGATACTCAAGCCAATCGAGCACAAAGTCATCTCTTCAATACTGGAATCGACGCGAATAATGCAAATTACGAGCGTTTGTTTGACCAAGCGCAGTATCCTAATGGAGATAATCTCGCCAAGCAAAAGCTGGTGTCGGCCATACGTCAGCATTTGGCCACTGAGCATGTGGCAGTTGCAAAAGCCAAGTATCATCTGTCACCGCTGGTTAATCCCGATAGCATTGATGCAGGCTCAAGTAGCTTGTTTCAGACTGCCATTGAGGTGATTGCTTATCAAGAATCTATGAAAGAGGACGATTACGACAGCTATGACGATGAAGACTTTGAGGATTATGAAGACACAGAGGAGTATGAATACGATGAAAATGCTTATGATTGCAATAATGAAGTGTGCATAGTAGATGTTTTAGAACTTGCAGAGACTGACGATGATATAGAGCTGGCTCAGGATGAATGTAATATCTGTGATGACGACTATGAATCCTTTGATGCCTATGAAGAGGTTTATGCAGAGGAAGAGTATAACTATGAAGAAGAATATGCTTATGAAGATTTAGAGGAATATGACGACGAGTCAGATTATGATAAAGCGTTAGGTTCAATCAAAAGTGTCAAACCATCGAGCATCTTTGAAGCGTATGAAGCGGTTCAATTGGCCAAGCAAAACAATGAAAGTGCTGGAGACAGTGACAACATGGCAGGCTCAGGCATTTTAAATTTGATGCTGGGTATGATGCAAAAGACACCAGAGCAACTTGACGCTCGCAATGCCTATCAAATGCGCTATTTAACCCTTAATAGCGTCAGCCAATATCAACCAAATCAGCGACAATTCAAAAGCGTCTATAGTTATGACTATGCAGCGCCAACCGTGAGTGCCTCGTTTCAGTTGCCAGTAGCATTGGATTTTGATACAAGCCGATTAACCATTGACGCCTCAGCATTTATGCCGTTGATGGCTTGGGTTAGTCCCGAAAACACACCGCTACCAAATGAGATGGTATCGCATACAGTCGATATTGGATTGCCAGAGGTGGTCACAGAACAGATACCGTCAGCGGTTATCTATGATGCGACTATCAGTGCGGTGCAAGCCAGTCTCGCTGAGCTAGACCCTAAGCTGTTCAGCCTAATAGACATAAGCGGTGATGATTTTGCCAAGCAAGTTGGCGCAGCTCAAGGCATCAAAGTGTATTTTGGCAGTCACCAAACAGGCGAGGTGGTTGGCAAAATATTCAAGCATGTCAGCCAAAGCCTAGAGCAGCATGTTGATGCCAATCCCACTCAATATCCTGATGGTGCATTGCTCAAGAGTGCCATACGTAAAGTTCAGCTGTATAACAAGGGATATCAGAGCGATGATGTTGGCAGTCTATTGCAACTAATTGAAGCCATTATGCCCATCTCATTTAACCAAGTGAACTATTACTATTTAGACAGTGCAGGGCAATTACTGGGCAAGCAGCAACGTATCAATATGGGAAGCAACTTGGCCGATATGCAAGTGACCACGCTGAACCAGATACGTTACGACCATAAGAGCTATCAGTCACATAGCTTAAAGCCACTACTTGAACAGTTCTTTGGTGATGCAGCACCCAAGCCAATCGATGGCAATGCATGGCTCAAAAATAAAAAACAGAAGCAAGATAAAATTGATATAGCCCGTGAAGCCCGCTTTGAATACTTTAATGATGAGAACGAGAGCTTTGCGAGCTATGATATTGAGGAGTATGACCTTGAAAGCGACGACCTCCAAAGCAGCAATAATGACGATATAAGCCTTGAGTATTGAGTAGGCAATAAGCCATAACATTATTGACGACTCAAATAAAACAACTACAAAACCAAAAGTGCTATCAAGGACATCTAATGACTTCTAATAATCATTCAAAAACACGAACCAAAGCTTTTAGCCATACAACTTCAAATACCAAAGTATGGGCTACCAAAACTCTGCCTTTATCAATGACTATGTTGGCAGGCTGTTTAATACTGGCAGGTTGTCAGACAACCGCAGTCAGTCAAACCTCTAATAACACGCCAGCGATGGCTAAAAGTACGCTGCAAAAAGCACTACAAAAGCAGCGTATGAGCGCATTTAGCTATCACAGTGATGTAAAAATTAAACACAGTAAGCCGGTTAACAATGCAGGTGATGCGCCAATTACCTCAAAGTATTTGGATACGTATTGTGAAGACACTCACGACGCGTCTTATGTTGAACTACTCGAGCAGGCGGATGAACAAGGCAAGGATATCGACTCTGCCGAATTCGCCACACAGCGTAATACGATTAAGAGTGAGTACTTGGCATGTAGTGAAGCGTATGAAGCTTGGGTGGCCAACAAAGCATCTGAATATAATGATTACGAATACTATGAGTATGATGACCAAGATGATACGGAATTTGATACTGACACAGAGTTCGAGACGGACTCTGAGTTAAGTGCTGAGTTTGACAGTGAGGATGGCTATGTAATAAATGCGGATAATGCTGATGATATTGATGACGTTGAAAGTGAGCAACAGCCTGTCTCGCCTTATTATCAAGACATATTTGATAACTTTGATGACAAGCCAAAAGTTTTGGATGCCAAAAAATCAAAGCTACTCAATGAATATCTGCTAAAGCCATTGTCTATCAATGCACAAGGTAGTTATCAGCCGGCAGCAGGCAAGTTTACGATGCTAACCAGTGCGCAGTACTTCGCCCGTAATAATCGTATGACTATCAATCAGCCGATATACTTTGATGCCAGTACGGGTAGCTTGTATCTATGGGCAGATACTTTTGCGTTTATAACATCAGAATACTTAGACGAAAAACTAGGCACATCTTGGCAAAATAAATGGCTTAAGCTCACCCTAAATGACGGCACATTACCGAGCGGGTTTGGCCATTCCTTAATTAAAGCGCACTTTGAAGCGATGGATCGCATTTATGATTCAGCACCGACTGCGCAGTTTGATATGGTGCCTTCATCACAATTAACATCGGTACTGCCTAATCTCGATGAACAGCGATTTAAGCCAATGGCATCCTCTCGCCAAATCGTTCGCCGCGTGCAGACGCCGCAAGAGTTTAAGCAGTATCATCAGGATTATCTGACGACACTGTACGATATTATTGCTGCGCGATATCCGCAATTGGTTGTCGATACTGACGAAGCACAATCTGATTATTCAGCAATTGATGATCAAAGGTTTACCAGTAAGGCTTTGGTTGAGAAGTTACTCATGCAAATGAAAGCCTTGATTGATATGGAAGCCGATAGACGCGTTTACGGTGCCATGATCGGGGAAGACAGTATCGAAGATGAGACCACCCAATTAACCGGCTCAATTCAAGAGCTATACGGGCTGGATAACCGCGGTCAGATAAAATGGAAGCATACACACAATCAAACGGCCAATGTACAGTCTAATGACGGTGTGACCTTTGATTTTATGCAGCGATATGAGCCGTTGTCATCGAGCAATATAGACTTCCCAAATCTACCTAAAGACAGACAACAGCCTAATGAGAGCAACACCGTTGACGTCAGAGAATATCAGCGTGATTTAGTCGCTCGCTACAAGCAGGGCGAGGGCACTGCTATCGGAAAGTTATTGTTCCAAGGTTTCTTCGATGCTTTAACCTCATTATCTGACGCATCTGATTATGATGTTGATGAAGAGAATGATAGCGATACAGTTGATATGGATAATTAAATTGTTGTTTTTTGGCTGGCTAGAATCAACCTAATCAGTCAATAAATATCTGATTATTCAATAAAAAGTCCCGTATTAATATACTTAATACGGGGCTTTTGTTTATATTAATATGAGCTATGGCAGTGGCTATATCCACATTCTTTTAAATACGTTCACTTTGTCTTTTAGATAATGAAAGACACCACCCAATACATGAATAATTAATAACGCAAAAAAACTTTTCCCAGTGCTTCATGAATATCATAAAGGCTATCAAACACCGCTTTATTAGGGCCGAGCAGTAGTGGGAAATCTACCATTCCAAATAGTGTAACCGGATTGCCTTTAGCGTTACTAATAATCCATCCCAAAATGGATTGTAAAAAGATTAAGATAAATAATAAGATGTGAACTGCTTTTTCGATAATATACTGCCATAATTTTGGTGAATTAATCGAAGGCGGTGTCTTGCTGGTATTTAAGAGTCGCACAAACACTCGGATACAGCCAAAAATCAACAGCAACGCACCAAGCGAGACATGTAAATCCTTATAATCTGCCAAAAAATAGCAACCAATTATCAAGACTGCGACAATATGATGCAACCAAATCATCGAAGTGGGATATTTGGTGTAAGCGATGTCTTTAGTATTGCTCATTGTCGTCACTTAATCTTTGAAGGTTTATCATTTAGATACTAAGAACCTGTATTCACAAGCTATAATTGGCTCTTTTTGCCTAAAACAAGCCACTACTTTGTTAAAATTCGGCTCGAATAGAATGACTATTCAACCCAATTTTGCCTCGTATTGTCTCATTTTATTCTAAAAATAACCTAACTGTAGCTTATGAATACAGGTTCTAAAAACGTTATGAATGCTTTTATGCTTATGAGATGGGTTTATCTAATTATAGAAATGGTAGGATGGGAGTTATGAGTTAAAGAATTGGCTTCATCAATATTGACGAAATATGATATTAACAGTGCATTATGACTGTGCTGTTAATTAGAATTAAAAAAGGGCAGCTGTATATAAGAAGGCTACCAATCTGAGAATTAATACTAAATAATAGGTAAGGGGAGACACATATGAATACGGCATTACACGATAAAATTAACGAACTTGAGCAGCAGCGTTTTAATTATTTATTAAACAAACAGTATGATGAATTTGCGGCCATGTGTGACGAAGAGCTACGTTATGTGCATAGTAATGGTGCAATTGATGACCTAGGTTCTTATATAAAGCAGCTAAAGTCGGGCTTTTATGAGTATCAAGAGCTGGATTATCAGATAGGCAATGTCATCGATATGCAGGAATATGTGATGGCAACGGGCGACTTTTTTGCCAAAGTATTGGTCGATGGACAGCCGCGTACTCTAAAAAACCGCACTGTTTCTGTTTGGAAAAAACAGGGCGACCAATACAAGTTCTTTATGTATCAAGGTACGCCATTTGAATAAGTTGTTTAGATAACTTTTGATATATGGAGCACTGTTTAGGATACAAAATGACAGTGCTCTTTCATCTAGGCTGCTGATTTTAACGGACTAATCATTCTTACTTTGTTGGATGCAAAGAACAAGTCAGACAGATAATAAGTGAGGGTTAATGACAGCATCACTGAGTGTTTTAGCTTATCCACCGAAAAATCTATTGGTAATAGCTGCTCTACTACTCATTCAAATAAAACTCAGCCATACCGTCGAGCTGAGTTTTTATTTGTCTCCAGTTAGGCATGACTTGGGTAAGTAATCGCCAAAATCGCTCACTGTGGTTATGCTCTGCAATGTGACACAGTTCATGCAATATGACGTAATCAATACATTCTTTTGGCGCTTTGACCAAATGCGGATTCAGCACCAAGTTACCTTGAGCCGAGCAGCTGCCCCATTGTTTCTTCATGGGTAACAGCTTAAAGGGTGGGGGTGAGCTTACCCAGCTTGCGTTGGGTAATACAGTATTTAGACGTTCATCAAATACGACCTTCGCCTTTTGTTGATACCAGTCATTAAGCAGTGACTTTGCTTGTTTGGCACGTTCATCTGCATCATCGATAGCTTCATTAAGGGTCACTGTAAGCTTACCACGTATCAGCTTAACGTTAGGTGCCTCATCAGGATTAACAACCACTTTAAGCATATAACGGCGACCCAAATAAAATTGAGTCTCACCGCTTACATAACGTCTTGGTAGTACGTCATTAGTCTGACTTTTGAAGTCTTGTAGATGCTGCCAGATCCACCGAGCACGCTTTTGAACAGACGATTCAATATAGTCATCCGTTGTATGCGGCGGCACAATGACTTCTACGCGCTCATCAGGGTGTACCTTGATACGCAGCTTACGGGCATTGTCTTTATGTACCAAGGTATAGGCAATCTGATGCTCACCGTAATATAATATCTGAGCTTGATGATTTTTATCGTTATTCATGAGTTATCAATCGTCATCATTAGCTTCTCGATAGACCCAGACGCGCGATATTAATCACTTCATCTGCCAGCTGTTTCGCATTGTCCATTCCGATTGCTTTAAACAACATCGGAATGAGCTTTAAGCGAATGTCTTTTTCCATCTGAGCAGGATTTAATGAGTTCTCGTTAACCGCTGTATTCACCGCTTCGTCGATGTCAAAAGCGTATTTGACCATGGTTTCTTCATCAAGTCCGTTATCAGACAGATACTCGGCATCAAACAGATGTTTAAATAAACCAAAGTACGCCTGCGCATGTTTGTTGTGTTTACCCGATTCATCAACAAACCTATTAGGCACATCAGGTATATTGCGCTCTTTTACGTCTTGCTCAAAGTCCGCAAACATCATGTATTGTTTGACAGGGGCATCAAACATAGCTTTGGCTTCTTCGATAGCCTGTTTTAACAGCTTTGAGAAGTGCTCCTGAGCATAAGGGTCATCAGCCAAGTCTTGCTCAATCATTTTGGTTACACGACTGGTAATCTTATCGGTCTGGTTGCGTGCTTCAGCGTCGCTCATCTGCTCAGGTTTGATGTCTTTACCTAAGTTATTCACCAGATAAGCACCTTTTGGTTCTTTGACTTCAAGACCTGCGATATGTTTGTTAAGTAGGTTTCGGATATCCTCTTCATACTCATCAAAGTTAATGGTCTCATTGGCATCTTCACGTACTTGCCTACGTAGCTCGACAAAGGCTTTTAAGTCTTGTTTATATTTATCTCGCTTACCATCAAAAGCGGGATCTTCAAAGTAAGAGGCAGATTGCAGAGCCACTTTCATGGCATTAGAAAACTCAGTCAAAGCAGAATAAAAGTCATCACGCTTTTTAAGATTGGCATCGACAACCATACCCTCTCTTTCTTGCATTTTTGGCGATAACGACTGACGCAGTGCTTGTCCGTCTTGCTTGTTGCAGACATCAGAGAAGATGCCCCAGACCTTTTTGTGTAGCAGGGGCAGTTTCTTGTATTCGGTATCCATAGTACGATACATGCCTGCCAAATCATCAATATCAAAGCCGCCTTGGGTGCGCTCTGCCAAGTCTTGATACTTCTCAATAGTGGTATCCAGCTCTTTTAAGATACCGCGATAATCAATCAAATACCCAAACTGCTTATTTTTATGCAATCGGTTAACGCGCGCAATGGCTTGAATCAAGTTATGACTTTTTAACGGTTTATCGATATACAGCACGGTATTTTTGGGCTCATCAAAGCCAGTTAATAGCTTATCGACTACTATCATAATATCGGGACCATCGTTTTTGCCAAAGGCGTCGATAATATCTTTGGTATAGGTGGTGTCATCCATGCCGTATTTGGGCGCGACATTCTGCTGCCACCAGTTTTGGACAATATCTTTGCTTTCTGCATCGACCACTTCGTGACCTTCACGGGTGTCAGGGGGTGACATAGCGACCACAGAGGTAACCTTGCCAATCGCATCGAATGCTTGCTTGTAGCGGATAGCCGAAGCTTTAGAATCACATGCCAGCTGACCTTTTAAACCCTGCTGCTTAAAGTTTTGAAAATGGTCGGATATGTCATGCGCAATCAGTTCAATACGACCTTCAACTTGATAGACTTGACCTTTGCGAGAAAACTTACGTTTTAAGTCCGCTTTTTGATCTATGGTTAGCTTTTGGGTAATGCGGTCAAACCACTTGTCAATCGCCGCATCATTGGTATTCAGCTCAGGTATGCGCTCTTCATAGAGTAGGGGCGTCACCGTCTTGTCGGCTACCGCTTGCTGCATAGTATAGGAGTGGATAATCTTACCAAATTTGTTTTCGGTTTTATCGTCTTTGAGTAGCGGCGTACCGGTAAAGGCAACAAAAGCGGCATTAGGCAACGCTTGCTGCATACGGATGTTGTTTTCACCGTTTTGACTACGGTGACCTTCATCGACAAGTACAATAATATTTTCACTAGGGTTATAAAACTCATCATATTTGGCCGCAGCACCAAATTTATTGATAATGGAGAACACAATACGCTCGTTACTCTTACCGACTTTTTTTGCCAAGTCACGACCGGACAGCGCTTTAGCAAGGCGGCGGTCTTTGTCGCTTAGCGCCCCAGCTGAGATAAAGGTACGCGCAATTTGGTTCTCTAGATCAATACGGTCAGTCACCACAAACACTCGGCATTTAGCCAGCTCTGGCATCCAGATCAACGCTTTAGATAGGAACACCATGGTAAATGACTTACCACTGCCTGTGGTATGCCAGATAACGCCACCTTCACGGCTGCCTTTGCTGTCGATATGACTGACTCGCTTAATCAGTGCTTTAATGCCAAATACCTGCTGATAGCGCGCCACAATCTTGCCAGATTTATTATCAAATAAGGTATAAAAGCGGGTCATATCCAGCAGCCTATCAGGACGAAGTAGGCTAATAATTAACCGGTCTTGATCGGTCACTGTCAACTCACCCGCGTCAATCAGTGAATCGTACTCATGCCTATCGCTGGCTCGACGATGAGCAAACAGGGTTTGTAACCCATCCTCGTCTATACACTCATTTTTAAGACGTTGAAACTCAGTTTCACTAATCTCCTCTTCAATCCATTTCGACCAAAATTTCTCAGGGGTATGACAGGTCGCATACAAACCCTCATAGCCATTAACTACCAATAGCAATTGGCTATAAGCAAACAGATGCGGAATGTACTTTTGACCTTGATTGCGCAGATGCTGTGAGATAGCCTGTGCATTGGTAGATTGATTGGGGTGATTAGAGTCAGGGCGTTTGGCTTCTATCACCACCAGTGGCAGACCATTCACAAAGCAGACAATATCAGGTATCACATTACCGGTAGCGTCAGCGTTTTGTACCACCATCTCTTCGGTCACATGGTACGCATTGTTATTAATATCATGCCAATCAATCAACTGTATAGTAGGAGATGTGCGCTTACCCTCAATAAACTCAGTCACACTCACGCCATATAGCAGCGCATCGTATATCTTTTCATTCGCTTGTAGCAATCCTAAGTTCATCTGTGGATTAAGCTCGCTAATGATTTTATCAATGCTTTTATTTGATAAGTGATGACGCTTACCCTCAAACATAAAAGTTTGCTGACGTAAAAACTCACGCAGCACAGGCAATAGCATTACTTGGTTGGTGCTAATTGTCGTGCTGCCAGTATTGGTGCTTGTCGCTTGAGCATTTAGTTTGGACTGGCGCAGCATCAAGCACTGCTCAGGCGATAGGTAGCGATAACCCAAAGTCATTAATAGGGTTAACGCAGGAATCTTGGCGCTAAACTCCTCTTTAAAGTTAATGCTTGGGTTGGTGTGCATATCAATATCAAGTCCCGAATAAATTATCATCAATTACTAGCACTGCGCTCAACGCTGGTAGGGCTGGGTCGGTGTGCTTAGGTGTGTTATTCTTATTATCTCTAAATGAACCGCTTTAAACAATGTGTCCTTATACAAGGTGTCCCCAAGTGACGCTTTTATCGTGCGCATCAATGGCTTATCTCGACAGCCGTCTATCCAGCCAATAATAACAACCGGCACATATTACACCACTTACGACAATAACCGTCAGCAGTATAATGTCATCAACCGATACGCTGCTGCCACGTCTGCTAAACAACAGCGGCGACAGCCCATAGACAAAGCCGCTAACCAGCACAGTCACCAGACTAAGCTTGCCAAATACTTTTAGCAACGTCAGGTAAATAAAAAATGGAATATAAACCAATATATAGAAGAAATAAAATACATATAGGGTTTTGACAAAGCTGATAAGCTCTGCGCTAAAGGGCAACTCAAGGCTCTGTATCAGGCTATCAAACTGCAGACTAATGACATAAGCGATAGCGAGCACGAGCGCACCCACCAAAGGCGGTATAAAGAATTTATTAACAGTATTAACGACAGTTTTGAGACGGTTCTTTTTGGTGGGCAAGTTAGGTCATCCTTGGTTTGTTTAATGCCTAGATTTATTTAAGATAAGCAAGCGTACCTTATCATAATATTTATGTGACGATACAGCCAAAAGCATGATGTCTATAAGTCACTATGCAGAGCGTACAGCACTGCCTAAGTAGCCAATCCCGCTTTCCGCTATATCTGCTTGCTTATACTCGGCGTTGGCTAAGTGCTGGCATGTCTCTTGCTTCGCGTAGCCACGCCAGCACTTGCCACCGCAAATCGCCTATTCAAGCAGTATACCGCTGCAATCGGGGCTAAACCGCACCTAAGGCAAAGTTTGCAGCTATAAATTCAAAAGGTTCAACAAGTAGTTTTTTTAAAATTTACTTTAATTATTCTGCAATGACACACAAAATTAATATTGCTTGTTGCCCCAAAAAGTAGTGTAATAGCTAAGATATATGAATACCATCGTAGAATATATTTATAAAGGAGATGGATATGAAAAATTCAAGAGAACGTAACTTCATAGAAAAAGCATTTGGAATTAATAAACCGAAGGTTAAGTTAAGTCGTAACGGTAAGCTCTTAATTGATGAATATGGAAATGTTAGATCTAACTACAATAATCCAGAAGTGAGAGCTAAATTAGAAAGCCAAATATCAATACAAGCAAAAATGTCATCACTGTCGCCTGCTTATGAAGACAGTTAAACTATGGCTGTTCTCGTTGTTCTTTTAATTCTCTTGCTTGGGTATAGAATAAACGCAAAGGTAGATGAAAAGAACTACAAACTCAAGCGAAGTTCTGGTTGGGTTTCATATGTCATGCTAGGTGCTGATGGTGCAATTTCAGTTGCCATAGCTAGTTCAGTGTTAGTAATGATATATATTATTCTTTTATTTATAGGTAGCCTACTATCGTGGGATATACTTAATTTAAACGTGTTTGAACCTCATATAACAACGCTTATTAATAACAGTTACGTAAAACTAATTTTCGGTCTTATAGTCTTGATAGCGTCTTTGATCGTTAATGAAATACGTTTGAACCTACTAGATGCCGCACCAGATTTAAGTGCTTTAAAAAAGTTAGATGGCATGATGAGCATTATCATAACAGCGCTTGAAAACTCTTCCTATCTCAAAATATCTCTTAGTTCAGGCAAGGTGTATGTCGGTGTCTTGCTCAAAGAAGACTTTAAGAGTGGACCTGATGAAACCTTGATTATATTACCTATGTTAAGTGGATACCGTGCCAAAGAAAACCTACATATGCACTTAGACTGTAATTATTTAGAGGTCTATCTAAAACATGGCATTGTTAAGAAAACATCTAAAGGCATCTGTTACAATCCAGAACGTGCTGATAAGGCTTCAATGCTGATTCCTGTAAGCGAGATTGAGTCAATATCGTTTTTTGATATCAATATGTATCAGGACTTTAAAATAGGTAGTGACACTGTTGACCAGTTTAGATCTCTTCAAACACCAGAGCCAGACTCACCTATACACTTTGATATTATGAATTATCTCTGTAGAAATAAATAGCAATTTCCAATGTTTTAAATACCATTTGATTACACATCCAACCTATTTGGCAGTCCAACCTAATTCATAATTACAGCCTATAAATATTACAGTCAAATTCGGATTATTTTTATGGGGCGTCATAGTGCCCTGTTACCATTTTTGAAATGCAGTATAGACTTTGGTGAATAATTTTCTGGATTTCATACTCATCACTGTGTGCAAACTCCTATAATTTTAAACGGTAGATACCACCTTAACCCGCTTTTTACCCGTCAACAACACTTGCATCAACGCCTTTTTCTCCTGCTTTAAATCAGCAAGCTGTTGCTCAAGCAATTCGATTTCTTTATCGGCATTGGTTAATACCGCAGCGATTTTTTGTTGTTCTTCGAGTGAGGGTGGTACAGTTAGTTTATAGGCTTTAATATAGTCAGTAGTAACACGTCTATGACCCGCTGACCCTTGCATATTTAACTTACCCCGACCTCTAAATATGTCTGTTAAACTTAAGTAATATATAAACTTGGAACAGGTGTATTTATTAGCTCTAAGTACGTGAAATTCAGTTGATCCAAAGCCAATTCTATTCATTAACCCTTCAACAAAAGCACCTTTCCCATTCTCAAAACAAGGTGTAATTTTCGCAATCAATACATCATTGTCTGCAAATGAAGTAAATCCTTTTGATACGTCTTTGTAGTCTTTAATATCTTGTTTTATAAGTTTTGCATCTTCAGATAATGCATCCATAGGAATAAATGAAACTTTACCATCTTTAGGTTCATCTGGTTTTTTTGGATTAATCAAACAAATATCTTCGAGCTTCATGGTCACTTTGGCAATAGGGCGGAAATTCTGATCTGAATAAGAATAAATAAGGGTGTAATTGTTCGCAAGCATGAACTCATGAGGAATATAATAATCAATACAAGCGTTTTGAAGTACCTCTTTTGAAGACAGCTCCTGTGCAATGGCTGCTTTATCTTCATCATTAAAAGGGATAGTATAGATTGCCTCAAAGTTACCCAAATAAGGCGTCATCATTGCGCTATACATTTGGATAAAGCTATTCAGATTTGTTGGCAAGGATTGTGCATATTGATTCGTGGTGTATCTAAAAAACTCTGTCACCAAAGCCTCGTCATCTATATATACATAGTTCTCGTCAACCAGACCGATAGATTTTAACGTTTGATCGACATCCGATTCAGCAATCGCAGTATGGCAGGTAAATAGGCTGAATAAAAACAAACATCCCTTTTTCATTGCATGGTCCAATTAAGTAGTTATTAAACAGGTATTGGGTCATCATTTATCAAGCGGTTTATCAGGCAGCTTATAGAATAAATAACAGGGTTTACCTATGATAAGCGACAGCACCGCTTTAGTCTATGTTTAGAAGAATATTGAAAGCCGAAGACAGTTATCCACATTGTGCATAAAAATTCAAGACTCAGTGGTAGAGAGATAAGATTGAGGCTTTACTTAAGTGATATAACGACAGTTAGCGCTTGTTTGTGTAATTGCTGTACTAATAAATATTGACAACAAGAAGCGCTTTATAAGGGTATTTTTATGATGTCAATCATATTTAATGGAAAAAGCCCTAAAGCTTATGTAGGAAAAACATTAATTTTTTAGTATCATGCTTAAGCAACAATATAAACACTAGTCTGTGTTTTAGAATCATAAAAGGACCGTAAAATGGATTTTACGAAAATAATCCCACCTAATGCCCCCAGTGCGTGGCTCGATATGGACGCACTTGACCACAATATTAAGCAGGTCAATCGACAAACCAAAGCCGTTTATCTGCGCCTAGCTACCAAGTCAATTCGCTCTCTTGACGTTCTTAACTATATCCGTGATAAATCGCCGCATTTTATAGGGTTGATGTCTTATGCTGCCGACGAATCGCTGTATCTATTGCAAAATGGATTCGACAATATTCTCTGCGCGTATCCTACGATAGATGTCCAAAGCGTGGCTCAAACTTTTGAATATACGCAGCAAGGCGCGACCATGGTATGGATGGTAGATCGCCCTGAGCAAGTAGACCTGTTAAGCCAAGTAGCCAAAGAGCACAATACAACCATTGAGGTATGTTTGGATATTAATATGTCCATGCCGCTGCCTAAGCTGTATTTTGGCACCAAGCGCTCGGCGCTCATGAACAAAAAAGATGTTAAGAATTTACTCAAATATATCAATAATCATCGTCACATCAAAGTAGCAGCACTCATGGGCTATGAGGCTCAAATTGCTGGTCTTCCAGAGCATCTACCGGGCAAAACCATGCTCAGCCCTGCTATCAAAATGCTCAAACAGCGCTCTAAAAAACAAGTCAGTCAGCGCCGTGGGTCACTGGTCAAATGGATTGTTAAGCAAGGCTATGACTTAAAGATTGTCAATGGCGGCGGTAGTGGCAGTATGGATTTCACGTCTAGTCAGCCAGAAGTGACAGAGATTACCGTGGGCTCTGCTTATTATAAGCCGGCTTACTTTGATTATATGGACAGTATGAATGAGTATCAGCCTGCGGCAGGTTTTGTATTGCCAGTAACCCGCCAGCCTGAGAAGAAGGTCATAACTTGTCACGGTGGCGGCTTTATCGCATCAGGCGCAACCGGTATAGACAAAGCGCCTGTGGTGCAGCACCCCAAAGGACTATCTATCTTATCCGATGAAGGGTATGGCGAGGTGCAGACACCCTTTGCTGTAGATATAAAGCAGAGGCCAAATGGGCAAGTGCCGGCAATCGGCTCATATGTCTGGTGTCGTCATGCGAAGGCAGGCGAGCTGTGTGAGCACTTTAATGAGCTGGTTTGCTACCGCAATTCACAAACTGTAATGGCAGAAGGATCTGCCCGTACTATGACAACGTATCGAGGAGAGGGAAAATGTTTTCATTAAAACAGTGGCAAAGCAGTAATCATTGGGAGAATTGGGTCAGTTACGTCACTGCCGAGCCAGAACAAAAGCTGACACCATCGTCGGTCGAAGAGCTACAACAGATTATTAAAACAGCGCGCGCAGAGAATAAGCGAGTACGAGTTACTGGTGCGGCGCATTCGTTTAGTGGCTGCGCTAAGCCTGAAGAGATAGCAGTTAGTTTGCATAACATGCGTGGTCTAATCTCTGTTGATAAAGAGAATAAGCTTGCGACCTTGCATGCCGGCACTTATTTATATGAGATTGGTGAGGCACTACGAGAGCATGGCTTTGCGCTTGAGAATATGGGTGACGTGCAAGCACAGACTATTGCTGGCGCTGCCAGTACGGCGACGCATGGCACCGGTATTACTCTAGGTTCTATTGCCAATCAGGTCGTGGCGTGGGAGTGGGTAGATGGGCGCGGTGAAGTGCATACGCATAGACGTGGTGACCCAAAAACCGATGAACTGGGCAATGCGCTGCATGCAAGTCTGGGTATGCTTGGTGTATTTACCAAGTTGACCATTAAGGTGGTTGATTTGTATGGCCTACGCGAATCAAATGAGCGTTTAGAGTTTAAAGAAGGGCTGGGAGGGTTTCATGATGCCGCACGAAGTCATAGACACATGGAGTGGTTTTTATTCCCTGGTACCAACAAGCTACAGCAAAAAACCTTGTCTGTGATACCACCGCAGCCGATGAAGCGCAGTCAAAAAATTAAAGATGGCTTTGACAGCATAGTGACTTTAAACGGTGCCTTTTACTTGTTATCAGAAATAGCACGCATGAATCCTAAATTGACCAAAAAGGTTAGCCAGATATCTGCAAACTCTATCCCGAACACGTACCGTGAAGGCTATAGCTATGAGGTTTTCCCGACGCCGCGTGGGGTAAAGTTTAACGAGTCTGAGTACTTTATTAAGCTATCAGACTTTGATGCCTGTATCACCGAGGTCAATGATATTTTGCTCGCTGATAATAAAAACTCGCATTTCCCAATTGAGGTGCGCACCCACAAAGGCGAGACTGGTATGCTAAGCCCGACTCAAGGCGAGGACTGTGCGGTATTGTCCTTCCACGTCTATAAAGGCATCGACAGTGAGCCGCTGTTTAACTGGGTCTATGAATATATGAAAAAATGGCAGGGCAGGCCACATTGGGGTAAGGTTAATAAGCTAACCACTGATGAGTTGCACGCCTTATATCCTAATTTAAACCGCTTCTTGCAAATTCGTAGCGAGTACGACCCTAACAATGTGTTTATGAACACTTGGTTTGAACAGAAGTTTTTTAACAAAACATAGCGCTCTGATAGCCAATTAGCTAAAGGAATAAGCCGTTATATTAGAAAGCCTGATTTATCTATCAGGGCCTTCTTTAGGGCGTGTGGAACATTCGACCATGGCACTGGCGGCGACTATTTTTTAGTCAATATGCAGTGAAATTTTTGACGCTTAGTCATTCTAAGTTAGACAATTTCGCAAACTATTGGCAAAAAAGAGTCCCGCCCCTGAGAACGGATTAAGCAAAGCACTGCTTTGCCCGTTCGCAAGGCGAGAGCTGTGCTCGAGTGAGGCTGATGCTAAAATCGCCCCAGACGTTGTTGCAAACCTAGTCAAGGTCTAGACATTAACGACGGTTTACGCCTAGTCTGAAACAATTTTAGCTATCAGCAGTGCTAATTTGCGAATGTTCCACACGCCCTAGTATTGCTTAATTGAAATAAATTAATAAGAGGGTGGTTTACACACTCTATTTCTGTTATTTTTATTATGATAGGCGAAGCAGGCGTACGCTGAGTATGTGCTTCGTCTTTTTTTTAGCAAAATTTCTGTTCGCTAAACAGTATTTAGTTTCGATTGCTTTATCCATTCTCAAAAACCCCCGTAACACTCAATATATTATGATGCCAAAATCTGTCAGTAACCGACGCATGACTTTTAAATTCAACAAGGGCCCTGCTTATGCAGTCGCTCTCAAAGTACTGGCCATCAGTGCCAGTCTTGGCGCGCTTAGCACGCCTGCTTATGCCTGTCAGATTCCCAAAAGCTATTACTCCAATGTGTTTTGTACTGCCAGTGACAGCTATTATTTGGCACTAAAGGACTCTGGTCAGCCAGTCGCCTTGATTAATAAGCAAGGGCGTAGGGTGGCGGATTTATCACGCTATAATGCTGTGGATGTCAGCAAAATTAATAGTGGCCTGTTGCCAGTACAAAGAATGGGGCGTGTGGGCTATGTCAATATGTCTGGCCGCGAAGTGATTCCTGCGATTTACGATATGATTAGAGGTGACAATCAGACCAAGGGTTGGTCACGAGCGGTGAGTAATAACCGTATTGTGGTCAAAAAGGGCGGCAAATTTGGGGTCATTGACACCAATAACCGTGTTATTGTGCCGTTTTCGTCCAATTACCAAAGCATCAGCGACTATACCAATAACCTTGCCAGAGTGAGTACTCGCAATGGCGTTCAGTGGTTTGATAATCAGGGTAAGCCAACTGCGGGACCGAATAGGCCCATTGTTGTTGCCAGTCGACCTGCACCTACGCCCGCGCCGACAGTGAGCCATGACTTGAAGCCTGTGACTCGTACGCCGGCTGCTGTCGTTCGCTCAGAGCCGGCATCTACTGCGGTTATTGAGCGACCGATGCCAAGCTTGATGGGCAGAGAAGTAGAAGTGTGGCAACCGGAGAAGCGTGATGGTAAATGGGGTTTTGTGAATAGAAACAGCGTACCTATGATTACCTTCTCTTTTAATCAGGTCATGCCTTTCTCTGAGGGTCTTGCCGGCGTGCGTATGGATGATAAATGGGGCTTTGTGAATTTGGCAGGCGAGCTGGTCATTCCTTTTGATTATAATGAGTCAGCCGTTAGCCGCAGTAGAGACGCGACGTATAAAGGCGCTCAGCCGTTCGTCTTCACTGGTGGCAAGGCTTGGGTGGGTAATGCTGCAAATGGAGCGCAGATGTGTATTAACCTAGAGGGTAGATATGTCAGCTGCCAGTAGAACGCCTGTTTGCCGATACTAAAGAAAACGAGCTTGCGTAAAAAAGCAGACCCATTTTAATGAGTCTGCTTTTTTTGACGCTATATAAGTGATATCAAATGCCCATTATTTTGACATATCGTACTTCGCCTCAAGCTCTAAAGCACGTTGGTGGCTCTCAAGCTTGGCCAAGTTTTGTGCATAGGCTTTGATATTTGGATACTCATCCAACAAGCCGCGCTGATCTAGCATAATTAAATCAAAGGACAGCATAGAATCAGCACCGGTTAGTTTATCGCCAACGATGTAGGTTTTACCCTCTAACTCATCGTTTAAGTAACTAAGCAAATTATGCTTCTCTTTAGCGATATAACCGTTCAAGAAGTCATTATCAGTCACACCAGCTGATTGAGTAAATAGCTCAAGCAATAAAGGAACCATCAGCGAGCTTTCTGAAAAGTCCATCCATTGCAAGTAGCTAGCATAATCTTTGCTATCGATAGCAGGGCGCAGACGATCAGCATCAAATCGCTCAATCAATACTTGGGTAATGGCGCCTGATTCAGCAATCACTTGACCATCGAGCTCAATAACAGGCGACTTACCCAGTGGATGAATCTCTTTTAAGCTTTCAGGCGCTAAGTGAGTCTCCGCATTACGCTGGTAGCTGACTACGTCATAAGGCTGACCCAATTCTTCAAGTAGCCATAAGATACGTAGCGAGCGTGATTGATTTAAATGATGTAAGGTAATCATAAAATAATTCCGAGTAGAGGTATTAATTAAGCTTGTAGTTTTTTGATTAAGCGTTTGGCAACGTCCTCAGATGAAGCAGGGTTTTGACCAGTTATTAGTAGGCCATCTTCTACCACATATGACTGCCAATCCGCGCCTTTCTCATACTTACCGCCATTGTCTTGCAGTGCATCTTCTAATAAAAACGGCACCACGTCAGCTAGACCAACGGCCTGTTCTTCGGTATTACTAAAGCCGGTTACTTTCTTATCCTTTACTAAATACTCACCACTGACTTTTACATTTTTAAGCGCCGCAGGCGCATGGCAAACGAAGGCTACTGGCTTATCGGTATTTACAAAGTCTTCAATTAATGAGATTGATTTTTTATCAATCGCTAAGTCCCACATTGGGCCATGGCCACCTGGGTAGAATACCGCGTCATAATCGGCAGCATTGATATCAGCCAGTTTATGAGTGGTCGCTAATTGCTCTTTTGCCGCAGTGTCTTGCTTAAAGCGCTCGGTAAATTCAGTCTGAGCGTCTGGCGTATCACTGTTTGGATCAAGGGGTGGTTGACCGCCGGCAGGTGAGGTCAAAGTAATATCTGCACCGGCATCTTTAAATGCATAGTATGGAGCAGCAAATTCTTCTAACCAAAAGCCTGTTTTCTTACCCGTATCGGCAAGACGTTCGTGTGAGGTTAATACCATTAAGATTTTCATAATTATCCTTCTCATCTCTTCTTATGTAACTGCTTATATCTAGTGCTGTGTGGTAAGCGCCTTGTTGCTACTCGGGTTATTCTGGATCAGCAACTTTAACTACGGTCTTACCGAAGTTATTACCCTCTAGCATATCCACAAAGCCTTGTGGCGCATTGCCTAGACCATCAACGACGTGTTCTTTGGTTTTTATTTTGCCCTCAGAGACCCATTTACCCATGGTTTGCAAAAACTCTGGGAAGTGATCACCATATTCTTCAAAGATAATAAAGCCTTTAACGGTTAAGCGCTGTCTTAAGATAGTGCTCATCAGTAAGCTTAAACGGTCTTTACCATCTGGCAGCTCAGTTTGATTGTAGTGTGCGGCAAGGCCACATACTGGAATACGTGCATGCGCGTTTAATAACGGTAATACCGCATCAAACACACGGCCACCGACGTTTTCATAATAGATGTCAATGCCGTCAGGACATGCTGCGGCTAACTGCGCTTCAAAATCGTCAGCGCGGTGATTAATACAAGCATCGAAGCCTAATTCTTCAACCGCGTATTTGCATTTATCTGCACTACCGGCAACACCGACAACTCTTAGGTCATGTAGTTTACCTACTTGACCGACCGTTGCACCCACAGGGCCTGTTGCTGCCGCTACCACTAAGGTTTCGCCTGCTTTTGGTTTACCGATATCAGTGAGACCCATATAGCCTGTGAATCCTGGCATACCAAGTACGCCCAAGCCATATGATGGATTGGTCATGTCGTTGGTTAATTTATAAACGCCCTCGCCATTGCTGACGCAGTAGTCTTGCCAGCCTGAATAAGCAATGACGATATCGCCTTTGCTAAAGCCATCTACATTAGATTCGACCACTTGAGAGACGGTCGCGCCTAACATCACATCACCCACGGCTAGCGGGTCAGCGTAGCTTTTGGCATCGCTCATACGGCCACGCATATAAGGGTCAAGCGATAGATATAAGGTGCGCAGTAGCATCTCATTATCGCCGGCGCTAGGAATCTCTGAGGTTGTTAGTTCAAAGTTATCATCAACTGGCTTACCCTGTGGACGGCTGGCAAGTTTAACTTGACGGTTGGTGTTATTTGATTGAATTTTGTCAAAACTCATGGTTTTTATCCTTATTATTTATAGTATTTCTTATATGAATTGTACGGAGTAACCAGCACCCTGCTAATTGGCTCAGTGGTCATTGTAGGTCAGCCAATTAGCAGGTCTGTCGTGCTTTTGTTGGACTATGCACAAGTCTAGTAACAGTGCCTAACGTATTTCTATTAAGCTTTTGCAGCACGTTGTAAGATACGGCGTGATACTTCTAAATCATTGGATTTATGTTCACCAAGCTCAGTCATACCATGTGCTTTTAGCTGGTTAACGATAGGTTCAATCGCAGTATCATCTAAATCAGCATCCAGAAGATTGATAGGCAATCCTAACTCTTTAAAGAAGCTTTCAGTACGTACAATCGCTTCTTCAATCACAGCAGCGTCGTCTTTACTATCATCAGCATTGATGTTCCAAACTTGACGTGCATATTGAAGTAGCTTGTCTTTTTTGCTGTCTTTTAATTCACGCATTAATGAAGGAAGTACGATAGTCAACGTACGGGCATGGTCAATACTGTGTAATGAGGTTAGCTCGTGGCCAATCATGTGTGTGGTCCAATCTTGAGGCACGCCAGTACCGATTAGGCTGTTTAATGCCATAGTTGCAGTCCACATGATGTTTTTACGTACTTCTAAATCATCTGGGTTTGCTTTAACGGCTCTACCTTCACTGATAAGAATTTTTAGTAAGCTCTCTGCAAAGGCGTCTTGTACTTTAGCATTCACTGGGTATGTTAAATACTGTTCCATCACATGTACAAAGGCATCAGCCACGCCATTCATCACTTGACGCTCAGGAAGCGTTAAGGTTTTGGTAGGATCTAAAATTGAGAACTTAGGATAGGCGAGTGGGTTGCCAAACGGAAGTTTTGCTTGACGTTCGCTATAGTTGATTACGCCGCCTGAGTTCATTTCAGAACCGGTTGCAGGAATGGTCAAAACCGCACCCAAATCAACCGCTGAATCAATATCTTTGGTATAGCTGGTTAGGGCATCCCATGCTTGATCACGAGAGACAGTGCCATCTTCTTCTTTTAGATGAGAAACCAACGCCACAAATTTACTGCCATCAATTACTGAACCACCACCGACTGCTAAGATAAAGTCGATGTTGTTTTCATTAACCCTATCTGCTGCTTTCATTAGTGTGGTGAACTCAGGATTTGGCTCAATACCACCAAACTCAAACACTTCACGAGCGTTCTCACCAGTATTAAGGGCGTCTTTTACTTCATCTAAAGTACCAGTACGTTTGGCTGAGCCACCGCCGTAAGTGATTAAAACACGGGCATCGTTAGGCACTAGGTTTGATAATTCTTTGATTTGACCTTCACCGAAGACAATGCGAACTGGGTTGTAGTATTGAAAATTGTTCATAAAAAATCCTTAAGATTTGGGTTGATTCTAAAATAAGCTTTTATTAAAGGGGCTTGATAGCTTTGTCTGTCACTAAAACCAGTTGCGGTATGTAGTAGACGGCTTTGCTAGTCATCAACTGACAATGCTATGAAGAGATAGCTATCTATAACATAGCTGCTTATCATATTGTCGGTATAATACATTATTACTAGACCGGTCGGCTAGTAACTTTACAAAACGACATAATTAACGTTCTATTGTTGAGCGTCAATCAGGTAGAACAGAAGTCAGTATAGATTGATAGAGCAGATGATAATGTGACATTAAGTCTAATTAGCCTGCTGAGTCAATTAGGCTAAGTGTGAGGGGTTAAGCTGATAGGTTAAGCGAGAAAAGTTAACAGATAAAGACAAGGAATACGTTATTCGGCTGGCAAGTTAATCCCAGAATATGAGATTAATGGCCAAGCTCAGAGGTAGTCATCTGCCATACTTCAGTCAGTGAGTCATTAGAGCGACTGGTCTTGGCAATCAGACTGGCGCCAAGCCATGCATAATACCAACGTTTAGCAATACTCTCTGCCGCAATATCTTCGGTTTTGGGTATTGAGCCATCTTCCCAGCCATCTTTGATTTGCTCGCTAATCCAGTTGATAGTTTGCATATATCCGCCGGCCAATGCCTCACGCATCGGGTCTGAGATATCAGATACTTCACCACTTAGCTTAACGACTAAGCACTTCTCATGGTCGCAGCCATTTTGCTGAGTGTTATACCAGTATTGAAAATAGTTATATAGCTTTTGCTGAGCGCTGATGTCTTCGCCAGATATAGACTCAAGACGGCTTTTATAATACTCAAAGTAGCCTTTGATAATGGCTTCACCAAACGCCTCTTTAGAGGCAAAATAATGATAGAACGAGCCCTTAGGCACGCCAGCGGTGTCTAAAATTTGCTTAATACCGACCGCAGTAAAGCCTTTATTGGCAAGCAATTGGTAGCCAGTTGCCAATAAGTGGGATTTTGTATCTCCTACAGGGGCGTGTAAAAAATCCGAGTTATTGGAGCTCATAATCGTGTCCTTAAATTAAACACTTTTATTGATAAAGGTGTTTATGCAATAGAGTGATAGTTGTTAATTTATGGGGTAAATAAGAATTTTCAAGATAGTAGAGTTTAGACGAATCGTTTATTAACTAACCATTTTAACATAATAAGCAGTTGTATAATCAGCTATAAAGATTTACAAAGGTAAGCAGTAATTTGGCACTATCTGAGTAATTCGACAATTTCAAGAACAGTTTGTTTGCTAACCCCCTACTAATAATTATGATTGGGCGGGGTATTGATGAAACATTGTTAAACGCTTTAGTATCAACCGAACACGGAGTAGAATCTAGACCTAAAGCTCATGTAATTATGGCTCTATAATAATTTGTTTTTATAACTAATAATCAAAAAACCAAACAATAAACAATCAACAAAGGGATCTCTAATGAAAAACACGCTTTCTTTAAGCGCTGAACGTCTTGAAAATATATGCAATATTGCCTGCGGCTATGTCAGAAAAGACAAAGAGCTGCTACAAGACTTTATTTCTGTCTATTATCGAAGCCTAGCCGCACGTGCTGCCGAGCGCGAGTCTGATGTCGACTTAGCCGGCATGGCGCTTCACCATTTTGTGTTATTAAAATCCTATCAAGACAATCAGCCCGCACTAAGATTATTTAACCCAAGCGTGGAGGAGCAGCATTTCCACAGTAGCCGTACTGTGCTGCAATTGGTTGCTTACAATAGGCCGTTCTTAGTGGATACACTCACCATGTGTATTGAAGCGGAAGGTCTAGAAGTGCACCGTATTCACAATACCATTGTTGATATCGAGCGAAATGATGCGGGCGAAATCACCGGTATTGACGATGTACAAGATAGCGATACCCGCTATTTTTCATTAGTGCACTGCGAGATTGAGCGTACCGATGATCAGACCATGGAGGATTTGGGTAATACTATTAAATATAGGATATCTACCTTAGATACCGTGGTTGGCGATTGGCAAGCCATGCGCAGTAAACTTAAGCAGATTACTGATGAGCTTGATATGGTACCTGTGCCAGAGGTCTATCATAGCGCGCAAGAGATTAAAGCGTTTTTAGAGTGGATTGCCAATGACAACTTTATCTTCTTAGGCTTTAGAGAGTACCGTATTGAAGGGGGTGAAAACTTACAGCCTAAAGATATCGATGCGTCAACAGGATTATCTGCCGATGCCGCAGCGACTATTGATTTGATTTCGGTAGCTAATAGCGGTTTGGGATTATTAAATGGCGTGACCAAAGACACCCCGTCAAGAAGCTTTGCACAGCTGCCAGATAGCTTAAAAGCCTTAATCATCATGCCGCGCGTGGTTCTGCTGTCTAAATCTAGCCAACAATCACCGATTCATCGTCCGGTGTATATGGATTTTCTAGGGATTCATAAATATGATGAATCAGGCCGTCTGATTGGCGAATACCGCTTTATTGGTCTATTAACCTCACAAGCGTATCAGCTTAGCGTACAGCAAATCCCATTACTGCGCGAAAAAGCCAACAAAATCATGGAGCAGGCTGATTTCCCTAAAAATGGCTATAACTATCACAAGTACATGCACATCATTAATACCTTGCCACGTGATGACTTATTCCAGGCAAGTATTGATGAGCTGTATCCGATTGTTTCAGGCATTGCCCAGTTAAAAGACAAAAAGCGTTTACGTCTGTTTAGTCGTGTCGATCATTATCAGCGCTTTGTATCCTGTCTCGTTTATATTCCACGTGATAAATTCAACACCAACATGCGCTTGAAGGTACAGCAAGCATTGGTGGATGCCTTTAATGGGACCTCTTCTGGATTTACTACGGAATTTGATGAATCGTACCATGCCCGCGTGCACGTGCATGTGCGTACTGAGCCAGGTCAAGTCAATGAGGTCGATTTAGAACAGTTAGAAGATGAGCTCAATGGCTTAATGGAAGATTGGAGCGATCAGTATCAACAAGTGATGGTAGCAGCCTTAGGTGAGCAAAAAGCCAATAGCCTACTAAAACGTTATTTGAATACCATTCCTGCTGCTTATAAAGAGCGCTTTGATGTGCGCACTGGTGTGGCAGATACCAAGCGTCTGGCCTCATTAAGTGACAGCAATCCAATGATTTGGAAGCTGTATCAGTCAACCGGCGATGACAGTAATCAGCTGCATCTTAAACTATATGGTCTTAATCAGCCGACAATCTTGTCTAATATCCTGCCAATTTTAGAGAACTTCGGTGTGCTGGTGGTTTCTGCGCAAACCTACGAGTTTGATGTTCCTGAGCAGCCAATGTGGCTACAAGAGTATGAGCTGACACTGCACAATGCAAAAACCATTGATTTAGCTGTAGTGCGTGAGCAATTTGAAGATAGCTTGGCGCAAATTTGGGCAGGGCGAGTAGAGAGTGACTCACTAAATGAGCTTGTGTTAGCGACTCGTTTGGGGACTTTTGAAGTGGTGGTACTGCGTGCATTAATGCGCTATATACGACAAGCCAAAGCACCATTCTCAAGTCAATATATTCAGCAGACTTTGGTGAAAAATGGCGACATCGCAGTGATGATTGCGGACTTATTTGATGCACGTATGAACCCTGAGTACTCAGAGGACGTGCGAGCCGACAAGTCGCAAGCCTGCCAAGAGCAATTAAAATCGGCGCTGGCCAAGGTAGAGAGCTTAGATGAAGATAGAATTTTGCGATGGTACTTAGATTTAATTAACGCCATGTTGCGTACCAACTTTTATCAACGTGATAATGAGGGCAATCGTAAAGATAGACTGTCCTTTAAGTTTGCAGCCGATAAGATACCAAACCTTCCTAAGCCGAAACCTATGTTTGAAATCTTTGTCTACTCACCACGTGTTGAAGCCATTCATTTACGCGGCGGTAAAGTGGCACGTGGCGGCCTGCGTTGGTCAGATCGTATGGAAGACTTCCGCACCGAAGTATTGGGTCTAGTGAAAGCACAAATGGTCAAAAATGCGGTCATTGTGCCAGTAGGTTCAAAAGGTGGCTTTATTGTTAAGCAAAAAAGTCCTGCTGATGGCCGAGAAGGGTTCCAAAAAGAGGGTATTGAATGTTATCAAACCTTCTTACGCGGTATGCTTGATGTGACTGATAACTTAGTCGATGGTGAGGTCGTACACCCAGACAACACTGTGCGTCACGATGAAGATGATCCATATCTAGTTGTGGCAGCCGATAAAGGCACCGCTAGCTTCTCAGACATTGCTAACGGCGTGGCGGCAGAATATGGCTTCTGGCTTGATGATGCGTTTGCCTCAGGCGGTTCGGTCGGTTATGACCACAAAGCGATGGGTATCACTGCCCGCGGTGCTTGGGAGTCGGTCAAACGTCACTTTAGAATGCTTGGCCTTGATATCCAAAATAAAGATGACTTTACCGTGGTCGGTATCGGCGATATGAGTGGTGACGTGTTCGGTAACGGCATGCTGTTATCAAAGCATATCAAACTACAAGCCGCCTTTAACCATCTGCATATCTTTATTGATCCGAATCCCGACACTCAGGCGTCATACGAAGAACGTGAGCGTCTGTTTAATCTACCGCGCTCAACGTGGGATGATTATAACAAGTCATTGATTAGCCAAGGTGGCGGCGTATTCTCTCGCTCGGATAAGTCCATTAGCATTACCGATGAGATGAAAGAAGCGTTTGATATCGAGGAAGACAGCCTAACACCGAACGAGCTGATTAGCCGTCTATTAACTGCACCGGTTGATTTGATTTGGAATGGTGGTATCGGTACTTATGTGAAGAGCCGTGAAGAGAGTCATGCCGATGTGGGCGACCGTGCTAATGATGCGGTGCGCGTTAACGGTGAAGATGTGCGCTCTAAAGTATTTGGTGAGGGGGGTAACTTAGGCTGCACGCAGCAAGGCCGTATTGAATATGCTTTACACGGTGGCCCTGATGGTAAGGGTGGTCATTTATATACTGATGCTATCGATAACTCAGGCGGCGTAAACTGTTCGGACCATGAAGTTAATATCAAAATCTTACTTGGCAAAGTGGTCGAGCAGGGTGATATGACCACTAAACAGCGCAACGACTTGTTAAAGAGTATGACCGATGAAGTGGCGCAACTGGTACTACGTCAAAACTACTTGCAGCCACAAGCGCTAGAGCTTAGCCATATAGATGGTGCAGATAATCTAACCGATCATAAGCGTATTATTGATTATCTAGAGGCGCAAGGTCGTCTTGATAGAGCGATTGAGTTCCTGCCTAGCGATGAGGTTATTGAGCAGCGCATGAAAGCGGGTACAGGCATGAGCCGTCCTGAGCTTGCGGTTATCTTGGCTTATGGCAAAATGTGGGTGTATGAGCAGCTATTAGAGTCAGACTTACCTGACGATTCGTACTTTGTGAATGAGCTGCGCAAGTATTTCCCAGATGAGCTGGCAAGTCGCTTCTTTGATGAGATGACTCGTCACCGTTTACACCGTGAAATTATCAGTACTTATTTGACCAACAGTGTGGTTAATCGCCTTGGTATTGAAGCTATCTTCCGTCTGTTTGAAGAGACCAATCAAGGTGTAGCCACTTTAATCCGCGCTTATGCGATTGTACGCGATATTTTTCAAGTAACCGACAGTTGGAAGACGCTTGAATCGCTGGATAATGAAGTTGATGCGGTCACTTTACTACAGTTAGAGATGCGCATCCGGGCGGTGTTAGAGCAAGGTATCGTATGGCTAGTCAATGCCTTTGGTAGTGACTTGCAAGTGGCATCAACTATTGATCGCTTCAAAAATGGCGTCTCTGAATTAACCCAGTCGCAAGGTATTATTGCGCAGCAGTTTGAAGCGCATTTAAAAGAAGATGTATCAGAGCTAACCGATTTAGGTCTAGAGAAGACGCAAGCACAAAGCTTTGCTATACTGCCATACGCTATCGATGCCCTTGATACAGCTTTATTAGCTGAGCAGTATGATCGTCCGGTGGATGAGATTGCGGAGCTGTATTTTGAGGTGTATCAGAACTTGCATATTGACTGGTTAATGCTGCAAGTTGAGCATCTACCGCAGCAAGACCACTGGGACAGACGTGCTCGCTATGCGCTGCTAAATGAGCTGACACGTAGCCTGCGTCAGATGATGAATAAACTGTTGTCGCAAGAAAAGCCAGCTGCTGCACTTGAGCAATGGCAACAAGCGCATCAGCAATCTATTCAAGATATGGCCAATCAGATGTCTAAGCTCAATGGTACAGAAGTTGGTTTATCAGCGTTATCAGTGATGATTAGCGAGATTAACAAGCTGATTTCTGAATAATTCACGTCAGTTAAAGGATTCATAATGCAAAAATTGAAAGCTAAAGAAAAATTTGCGGTTATTTTTGCCTTCGGTATGTTGGGTATTCTTGGTTTTGGCCTAGTTTACAATGATAGCGATGTTGGTGATAAAGTCGAAAACATGGATACGGACTACGTTGTTGCTAATGAACTGCGCTCTGATCAGATTGACCAAAGTCGTTTAACTCAACCAAACCAAACCAAGCAATGACTAATCAATCGACTAATAATAGCCAAATGGTCACTGTTAGTAGCAGTCAGTAGATTAGGGTTTAATACCACTCTGGTGAATAACCCTTTAAGATGCAAACTCATATATGCAAAAGCCACGCTAATAGCGTGGCTTTTGTTTGTTATAACAATCAAAGTATTCACCTGCCCCAATTTCTTTAGGATTATCTCTAAAGAGAATTAATCTTTAATCATAGAGCACCCTGCACCGCTAATCTGACTGTGCCCACCCGATATCTTTTCTACCTTAATTTGAGTGAGTATTCGCTCTTTTAAGCTCTGAACATGTGAGATGACCCCAATTAATTTCCCCTCAGCTTGCAGGTTAGTCAAAGTATCAAGGGCAATATCGAGCGAATCCTCATCAAGTGTGCCAAATCCTTCATCCAAAAATAGAGAATCAACGCTGATATTTTGACTTGCCATTTTGGACAACCCAAGCGCCAACGCTAAACTAATAATAAACCCTTCACCGCCCGACAAATTCTTGGTGCTACGAATCTCGCCACCTTGATAGTCATCAATGACGTTTAGCTCTAGTGGATTTTCCTCATCACGGGTCAGCAGGTAACGGTCACTCATCTTTTTAAGCTGGGTATTGGCATTGCTGACCATGATTTGGAAGGTCAAACCTTGCGCAAAGGTGCGATATTTTTTGCCATCAGCCGACCCAATGAGCTCGCGTAAATTACGCCAAACTGCAAATGATTGTTGTTGCGCTTTAATTGCCTCAAGCTGTGCCTGTTGATTGGCTTTATTGGCTTCATTGTCTTTAAGTTTTTGTTCAAGTGCACCGATTTGTTTATTAAGCTCTGATATCTCACCTTCTATTGCTGACAGTTTGGTTGTGAGCGTAGTATTATCAGTAGCATCGTCCTCAACCAACGGATTAGCCAGTTTTTCTTCTAGTTGTTGTTTACTATCCTCAAGTCTATGTTGCGCAATTTTTAAATCACTGTCTATCTGCTGTTGTTGTCTGGCTAATGCCTCACGAGTCTCACGCTCCAACATGGCCTCTTTAAACTCACTTTCATCATCAAAGTTATTATCTTTTAACAAGCCAGCGAACACAGTTTGTTGCTGGTCTAACTTTTCACTGGTTTCTGCTATTACTTTATCCAGTTTTAACCCTTGTTGCTTAAGTTGTTCGATGCGCTGTTGGTTATTATTAAATGATTCTCTCACCTTAGATAACGTTAATCTGGCACTATCCATCGCCAAACGCAGGCGTTTATCAATGGCGTCTATATCTGCAACTTCATAAGCAGGAGCTTCTTCGTTGCTGGCTTTATCCTCAACATCAATATCAACATTCTCAACACTGGGCACCTTAATATTAAGCTCACTAACCATCTTCTGATAGTGCGTTTGTCTGTTGCCTTGTAGTGTTGTTAGCTTAGCTTGCAAATCATTAATTGCAGTAGATAAAGAATCTCGTTCACTTTGCAATTGTTCTAGCTGACCCTTTAAACCCACAATTTTGGTAGTTAAATTACTGATTTCATTAATAAGCGATTGGCTAAGTTCTCGCTGTTGGTTATAGTCCTTTTGCAGTTGTTGCATTTCTCTACAATAGGTGCGCAGAGTTTCAATATACGTTTCAGACTCAGGTATGGTTAGAACCTGTTTATTGGTTATAGAGTCACTTAATTCATTCAATTTAGTAGCAAGGATTGTCCGCTTATCCTGATCATCATCCTTATAGGGACTGGCTAGATGACGGATAGACTGAACCAAGCGCTCAATCTCTGTAAAATTACTCTCAATATAAGCGTCATCACTGGCAACTTGTTGTTGACTCAGTTTAATCTCTGTTTCGATATCATATATTGCTTGCAAAGCAGAGTGGGCATTATCTTGCAGAGCTTTAAGTGCCGTTTCGCTTTGGTTAATATCGTGCATTAACTGATCGTGATCATCAAGCACCGTGTTAAGCGCGTCCTTTTGCGATGCTAAATCCTGTATAACGTTTTGCAATAGTGATATTAAATCATCGGCTGTCGCTTTTGCATTTATTAGCGCTTCGTTAGAGATATCACTAGCAGGTTTATCAAAATCAGGCTTATTTAAATGAGCTTCCAAAGTCATTTGAGAATCATTGAGTTTCGTCACTAATGAATATTTATCAAAACTCTCTACAAGCTTAGGGCTAACGTTATTTAATAGTTGTTTAAAGGTCGCTATCTGTGAGTGATTATCAACGACTAATTTTGATGCTTGAGCTAACTGCTCACTTAACTGCTTTTGATAACCGTTCAGCTCATTTTTCGAAGTTGCCAAATTAATTTTATCTTCAGCAATAAGCCTCTCGATATTTTTAATTTCAATCGACAATTCACCTAAACGGTTTTTAAGTTCAGCTGTGGGTGAGGGCTTATCTAAACCATCTTGTGACATGTTCTCTAACGACGGATGATTGCCTGCATAAGGATGCTCAAGCGACCCACACAGCGGGCAAGGCTCATCGTCTTGCAACAGATGTACAAAATCCTCAAGCTTAGCGACCTGTTGCAATAGCTCTAAATTGGTCTTTTTATCTTCATACTCGGTATTCACTCTATCTAGCGTCTGTTCATTCTCCTCAATACGGTGCTGAAACTTATCAATGTTAACTTGACTACTGGGTAGTAAAGAAAGAGACGCCTGTACTTGTGAGGTAAGCTCACCTATCTGACAAAATTGCGCCCGCATATCACTAAGCTGTTTGCTACTTTGGTCGATATGGTTTAGTTGATGACGTAGCGATTGTAGAGTTTGCCCTTGCAGTAAGTTACGATGCTGTGACTTTAAAGATTCAACCTCTTGTTTTTTACTTTCAATTTGAGCATCCGCTTGTTGCTGGCTACTCTTGAGCGTTTCAAGTTTCTGGGTTAACTGCGCCAATTTACTCAACGCCTGACTTCTATGTAACGCCTTATCCGCATTATTGCTTAACAAGCTTTTAATCTGCTTCCCAAGCTGATGAAATGACTCAATATGGCTGACAAGTTGCTCATGATGCGAGTGAGTAGCAAGATAATCGGTTGCTTGATCCAGCTGAGTCTGCAATTGCGCTTGATCAATTTTAGACGTCTTTAAAGAAGTGTTTAACCCATCAATATTGGTGGTCAGCGAGTTATAACGAGTCTGTTGGTCATCCAAACGCTGTTGAAACTGCAAGATTTGACCATTGAGCTCCCTTATATCACCTATAAGGGGTTGCGCTTTTTCATACTGATCAGACGCCTTTTGCTCAGCTGATAGGGCATGGTCTAAATCAACCTTATTTTGGGTAAACTGACCTTCAGCCTCTGTCAGATCCTGCTTACATTGATTCTGATCTGATTTTACGCTATCCAATTGTTGGCGATAGATCACCAGTTGATTAAAGTCATTGCTAATTTCAAGCGCCTTATTTGCCTTATCCAAACGCTCGGCATCCGCAGTAAATTCTAACTTCGCCTGCTCAGCATCCTGTACATCTTGCTGATACTGATTTTGCTTACCTTGCAAATCGGCAACCGCATCTAGCCACTTAATCTGCGCCTCAAATCCTGCCTGCGTGGCTTTCTTAGTATCAAGCTCACTACTCAAAGTGCCAATCATCTGTTGATATTCTGCTTCGGTATCAGCATCCAAAAGCGACAAACTATCTGCCACCGCTTGCATTTGCTCAAGCTCTTCCTTCTCGATACGGAACTTCTCATGCACGTTCTTAGAGATATCGGCATAAATCTGTGTACCGGTAATCTTCTCCAAAATATCGGCGCGTTCATCTGCTTTTGCTTTTAAAAATGCCGAAAAACTGCCCTGCGCCAGCAAAATAGAGCGGGTAAACTGCGAAAAATCCATCGACGTCAGTTCAATAATTTTCTTCTTAGTCAGCGACGATTTTTCCTCTAATACTTTATCGCCCGCACTCGGATTATCGATATTTACTTCGGCGATCTCATGGGTCGCACTCTGCAAATTCCCATCAGACTTGCCATACGCTCGGCGTTGACCCCAACGACATCGGTACTGTGACCCGTTCAGCTCAATCACTACTTCGGCATAACATTCACCCGTTTGCCGTGTCATCACATCATTGGTTGAGGTAATCTCACCAAGGCGAGGGGTCGCCCCATACAGCGCTAAACAAATGGCATCCAAAATCGTGGTCTTACCCGCACCCGTCTGCCCGGTAATGGCAAAAATCCCTTCATTTACAAACGCCGAATCGCTAAAGTCGACATGCCATTCGCCTTTAAGTGAGTTTAAGTTTTTGAGTCGTAGTTCGATTAAGCGCATGATGTCATCTTAGAGTTAATATTGGAAATTAGAAGTTAAAAGGGTACTTTGAAGTTAATCAGGATTGATAGCTAATCTCGCTACTATCTTGTCATCTTACAGGGGCGAGCACTAAATCCAGAGTCGTTCCTGACTCAGCGATAACGCTTCTAGCTAAGTGCTCGCACCCTGTAAGATGACAAGGATATCCACTAAAATCGAGGCTAAACCGCTCCTCTGATGCAAGGTTAGTGTATCAAATAAAAAAATTGTATAGATTTCAATTTAAAAAAGTAGGTAAACTGGTAGGTTGACGTAGAGTAGTAAAACTAATTTTAAATAATTATTTAGTATCATAATTTAACGCAACGTTCGAACTAATTGTATCAATTTAACTTTTACATTATAGCTTTTAGTAGAATCTTTCAAAATTTGGGGTTTTGATGGCAATATGAGCATTGAGTCATTGAATGAAAAACAAGCTTTAAAAGCCTGTATCGACGATACTATAGCTTTTAAAAATATGTACATGCAAATTCATAGCTTACCTGAAGTAGGTCTACTGCTTAATGGTTTTATGACTGAAATAGCAATGTTTACAATTGAAAGCTATGATGTAATTACAAGAATAAATCCCGAAATGAAACAATTGTTCGATAATGATGCAATAGATAAACTAAGACTCAGTCGTCATCGAGCTAAGTTATTTGACTCAAAAAAAGACTTCTATGAAGTCTTGTCTATCCTAAAAACTATTGATGAAAACGAAATCAAAAGGTATAAAGAGCTTAATTCTAATAATATAGGTTCTATACTTCCTTTCCTAATTGATGATATGGGTATTACCCAATTTAATGGTAGATTTATTACAACTACTCATTCAACCATTTATGACTTTGGACCAAATTTTAAATTTGATGAAAAGTATGCATTTGAATTAGGGCAAAGTATTGGTGTTTATCTTCAGACTGTTATAAATGAATTTGATGTTGATGTTAATGAAGATATCGAGTTAACAAAATATAAATCAAATATTCGTCAATATGAGACAAAGGATATAAAAAGTAAAAAACTATATTCACGTATTAATTTTCAGAATAGTAATAAAAATTTCGCACCTGCTTTATCATTATTATTGGTACGGCTTAATTATACAAGATACATTACTTCGCAGTTTTTCCAAGAAGGAAGTCTATGTCTATTAAGATTAAGGTTTGTAAATGTATATCATACTTTAAGCTCTTTAAGAAAAATACAATCTTTGATTATGCAAAATGATCCAACTCCTACAGAAAAAATCTTTTTCAAATCTATATTTGCTTGCAATGATGTTAAGTGGCTCCTAAGCCAAGGACAACTTCGAAATTTTTTAACCCATTATTTTCTAGATAGTAAACAATTAAGAAAGATGCCAATAAATTTTACTCGGGTAGAGGCTATAGAAATTCTAAGTGGAGGTATTAAATGTAGTGATATAGATGCAAGACTAATTAGTACTATTGATATTGTCACTAATAAAATTGAAGGAATATTCAATCTCAAGGCGGATATGTCTTGGTTAGGTAGAAATAAAATATAGCAAACTTAGGCAGAGCTTTAATCCCATAAAATTACTATTGCCTACTGGAAATTAATCAATCTTAATCAACATCTACTAAATCACTTTCTGACTTTCTTTGAGTAAAATCTAAACTAATATCGACACCCAAATTTGCATTAATATTGACGAGAGCATCTAAGCTGAATTTGCTAATTTTTCCGTGCAACAAATCATTTAGCCGAGGTTGAGTAATTCCACAACGTTTAGCAATTTCACTTTGAGTGCCTGACATGTGCTTAATCATATCGATAATATAGTGCATTAACTCAGCACGCATTTTTAAGTTAGCACTTTGAACGGGCGTATCACATATGGCATCGAATACAGACGTATATCTAGTCATCCTGTAACTCCTTTATAAGTTTATTTAGCCTTGATTTAGCAAGCGTAATATCTGATTGAGGTGTTTTTTGAGTCTTTTTAGTAAAGGCGTGTAAAACATAGATAACATCAGCGAATTTAGCAGTGTAAATGACTCGATAAATACCATTAGCATCTTTAAGTCGAATTTCGATAACACCACTGCCTATACTTTGCATGGGTTTAAAATCATCTGGCATATCGCCTATTTGGACTTTATGAAGTTGATATCCTGTATCTTGCTTTATGTTCTCAGGAAATGAACGAACTTCATCTAATGAAGTCCCCAAAAACTCAATATCTTTCATAGAATCCTTTTAATTACTTATTGTATTATATCAGTACTGATATAAAAGTGATAGGATGTACTAAATTTATTTAGAGTTCATACTTCTGATAATTATGTATGAGTATTCGATTTTTTTAATGCTTAGATTTATATAGAGTGAACAACACTACGCAAACTTCTAATCTTACTTAATTCAAACCTCACCCGAATTAACATCTTCATGAGTTGCCTCATGCAATATCTGCTGATAAGCATCCTGTAGCTCGTCCTTCTGTGATTCAGCGATACATGCATCGCTAAAACACTTCTTCATACTATGTGCTGGGTACTGGGTACATTAAATCTGATGGGGCAAACGATATTTTCTGGCTTTGCGCTCGCCACTGGCGATTAATAAATCTTGTTGGACTAAAGCGTTTAGGTAGCGTCTGACGGTAGAGGCGGATTTGCGTATCAAGATTTGAGCGTCACTATTACTAATACTCGAATTTGTCTGTAAGAATTCGCTAATCAACAAATAAGCTTGTTTTTCGTTGTCAGTCAGTTTACTGTATTTATCGCTCACTATATCAACTTTATCGCCCATTTCGCTATCTTTATCGCTCAAATCATCATTCTTATCGCTCATTTCTACCGATTTATCGCTCACATCAGTGGTTTTGGCGTTATCAGGATTATAGCTAACGTCTTTATCAGTACCCTCATTAGTGTAGGCATTGACCATATTCAAAATAGCATCAAGCATAAACTCAATAAACACAGTGCAGTTATTGGCTTTATCTGCGAGCCCTAGTACTCTATAATATTGTGCTTGGTTTTCATAGACAATCGTCTCTACTGGCAACCATGCAAACACAGGGTTTTGAAGACTTAATAATACGGTTTGCCACAACCTACCCATGCGTCCATTTCCATCACTAAAGGGATGTATGACTTCAATTTCATAGTGCATCACCGCACTTTTTATCAAAATAGGCGTGTCCTCGGTTTTTGCCCAGTTAAATAAATCCGTCATGAGCTTAGGGACAAACTGTGGGCGTGCTCCCATATGGATAAGGTTGCCTGAACTGTCATAGATGCCAATATCGCTTTGTCGCCATTCCCCTGAATAATCTGCCAAGCCCTTTGTCATCATCCCATGTGCGGTTAAAAAATCATTAATGCTATAAGGGTCAAAGTTTAAGATTTGCTCATATGCATCATAGGCGTTTTTAACCTCTTGAATTTCTTTAGGGTTGCCAAGCACCCATTTACCGTTGATAATATCAGTCATTTGCGTTAGTGTTAATGAGTTATTTTCTATGGCTAATGACGACTGAATAGAACGCAGACGATTGTCTTTTCTTAGGTGCAGTTGCCTTTCATAGGCTACTTCTAATCGTCCTATCTGTTGTGAGATTAGCACGATTTGATTTAGCATGGTATTGGTGAGGGTAAAGGGCGGTTTCATAGCATATCCAAATTTTACAACCTGTATGTATGTTTATATTGGTTGGGGCTTTATAGGATAAACCATCAGGGTGTTATTTACGAGTTAAGAGTATTTAAGACGACTAGATGCGGTGTTGATAAGCGTTAATTAGTTTTCTTGAAGATTTGACTGTTAAAATACGTCATACTCAATTCAAACCTCACCCGAATTAACATCCTCATGAGTCGCTTCATGCAATATCTGCTGATAAGCATCCCGAAGCTCATCCTTTTGTGACTCAGAGATATCATGCACCGTCATACAGCGCTCAAAAACTTCCATCACATTCAGGTCCTGTAGCGTCTCAGTACTATTCTCAGACGTTAATACCTTATTATAATTATTCGTGTTCTTTATCTTTAACGCTTTAAATGGGGTATCTTCAAGTAACGTCTGTATTTCCTCATTGAGATTACTCACGATTTCATTACCTTCATAGATAACTTCCAACCAAATAACCTCATCTTTAGGAAGTGTATTTATGAACTGCTCAATATGTGTCATATCTCCTTTAATCTGCATTAACTTTTGAAAGGTAGGGATGGGTATAGAGGTAATCAGCATCTGCTTATCGTGATCGTGATAAACAGGAATAGGCGAGTCGATGCCATTTGTATCAAAGCTATCTATATAAAAACTATCTACATTAGCTGGATCAGTTGAAATAGTATTACTCGGGAGTTCTTCAGACGATTTATCTATTTTATCTTCCTCGCTATTATCTTCACTAGTCGCATCATCGATACCCGCAAACAGATCATCTATAAATAGACTGTCTTTATTTTTAAGTTTAGGCTTAACCGATGGTTTTGAGGGTGTTTCAGAAGTAGACGTTTCTGACGTAGATGTTTGTAAGGTTGGGGTTATAAAGGTTTCATTTGAATTAGGTGTTAACTGTTGGCTATGATCTAAACGCTCATCTATCGAGTCGCCAAACCGAATCAACAAAACTTGCTTTTGCTGGCGAGCCTCCCCAAAACCCATCGGAATCGGCGAACCACTATATCGAATGTGCTCACGTGCACCGACACGTTGTGGTACATGCAAATGACCAAGCGCCACATAATCAAAACAGTCTGCAAACATATCAGCCGATATTTTACCCAATGAGCCAACGTATAAATTGCGTACCCCATCATCATCTGTGGTACGTCCACCCGACGCAAATAAATGACCGGTAGCAATAATCGGAATATGACGTTGGTATTGTTCAGTAAGCTTATCTTGTTGGGATTTGGCAATTTCTGCCACACCATCGTAATGTGCTTTGATACCTTCTATGACTTTGCTGTCTTTATCACTATCAGACTCGCCCGCTCGACTACTGCGAACATCACGATCACGCAAATAAGGGACAGCAGTTATGATACAACAAGGAGTGCCTTCGCTATCTTTGAGGGTCAACACCTCGGCTTCTAAATCCTCACAAGCTGTTCCGATTACATGCACATTTAAGAACTTTAAAATATTGCTGGGCGCATCAAGAAAGGTAGGGGAATCGTGATTGCCGGCAACGATGACGATATGCTGACAGATTGAATGCGCAACCCGTCCCAAAAATTCATAATATAACGCCTGCGCTCTATTGCTAGGCGTCATAGTATCGAAAATATCACCTGCGACAATAAGAACATCGACTTGATAGCGGTTAATGGCGGCTTGTAACCATGCTAAAAAAGCCTCAAATTCTTCATATCGCATTTGACCGTATAATCGACGACCTAGATGCCAGTCCGAGGTATGCAGTATGGTTAAAGGTTTTGAAGGGGTAGATGGTTCGGTGGACTTTGACATATAAGATATTACAACGCTTAACTAGTTTAGAGGATGACTTAATCAACAAAAGATTTAGGATGAAATAATCATACCATAAATAGTTTTAAGCAGGCTTATAAGCAGCTTTAAGAAGTTGATATGCTATTTCTTAACATCTTTATAAGAAGGTTGCTAACAATTTTGAATACTTACCTTCTGGTGTTGCGAAGTTGGCTCGTCAATAGTGTATGATATGCCCATCAAATTAATAAGTGAAAGGCATAATAAGTGTTAGAACCAACAAAGCAGTATGTAAAGTGGCAAGAGAACGGATCAGAGCATCAAGCACGCTGGCTATCGCAAAGCGGCTATGATGCACCAAAATGTATGGTAATTATTGATGATACGACAACAGCAGGTGAGGCTTATCGCTTAGCGAATGCTGGCACGTCTATGCTATGGAGAGGTGATTTTCAAAACGCTAAACAGCTTATTCAAGCGCTACAAAGACGTATTGAGCGTAATGAGCTGCGCAAAAGTGAGAAAGCAGCCAAAAAAGCGGCTCAAAATGAAAGTGGTTCAAATCAAACTTCAGATTCAAAGGCTTTATCGAATCTATTTCATAAAAATCGTTTGGCTCAAAGTCAACGCTCTCGAATATTAAGCCGTCTGCTTTTGCAGTTGGATGCTGGATATATTAGTCAATTACGCCGCGCGCCTGATGTGAGTGCGGCATGTACTGCTGCTTTTGGTGAACTGAATGAATCGTGCGTATTGTCTCTACGTGAGTTACAAGGGGCATTAGGGGCGGCTCAGTGGCGTGAAAAAGGGGTCCCGATTAAGGCATTAGGATTATCAATTTACCCACATTACGGTGTATTTGCGCCGACTCGCCAAGAATATGTGCAATTGCTGCTTAATGCACCGCTACCTGACAGTCGTAATATTGCTTATGACATTGGTACTGGCACAGGCTTACTGGCTATTGTACTTGCCAAACGTGGCTTTAATCAGATCATAGCGACGGACTTAAGCCCTCGAGCGTTGGACTGCGCTCAGGATAATTTGAATCGTTTAGAGTTAACGAACGTGCAATTGCAACAGGCGGACTTATTCCCAACAGATGCGCCTGCTGCCGACTTAATCGTCTGTAACCCACCTTGGATACCGGCTAAGCCAAGCTCACCATTAGAGTATGCTATTTATGATGCGAACAGTACCATGCTACGAGGATTCTTAAAAGGGGTGAAGCAACATTTGGCTGAGAATGGCGAGATTTGGTTGGTTCTGTCTGATTTAGCAGAGCACCTTAAATTACGAACGCGTGAAGAGTTATTAGGTTGGTTTGAAGAGGCTGGATTGACAGTAAAATATCGACTAGATACTCAGCCGACGCATAGTAAAAGCCAAGATGAAAATGATCCGCTATATGTAGCACGCAATAAAGAAGTTACTTCGTTATGGTGTTTGGTTTAATTTTAATTTGTTTAAACCTAATTGTAGTATATTTTCTTCGTATTTCCATGATTAATTCAAATTAGACAGTTAGTATAAAAACATCATCTAATGATAGAAGCAATCATTTAATACTGAGGAATAACGATGTCATCCGCTACAACCAAGAAATCAACGCTTAAGGATAAATCTGTCGAAAATAGAAATTCTATCGATGGGTCAGCAAGAACTATTAACCTACTTAAAACCAGTGTGGATAAAACACCCTCTAACATAAGATCAGTTGAAATATTTAATTATAATACAATCAGTGAAAGCTCGCGCATTATTAGTTGTTATGCGCTATTAGGTGGTGGAGTAGGTGGGCTGGTGCTATGCTTAGTTATTTCATTAATAGCCATGTACCCTTGGTTTGCAGTGCTACCGTTTGCATTCATTGGTGGATCAGTGATTGGCTTTATTCCTTCACTTATCACTGCGATGATACTGCTTAAGCGCAAAACCATTCTTAATCATCCTTCTAAATGGATTGAACTCTTTATCATTGGTGCTGTAGTTTGCGCTCTGTATTCAGTGATTTTAATAATTGTATCAAGCTATTTGAATGCGATTCCTTTACTGGAAGGTTTTTCAGATCTAATCTTTATTGCATTGGCGATGGCTGGTATAGGTGGTATTAGTAGTTTTATAATTGGTGGTTTTGTGTTTCCAAGACAGTCGTATTGCGTTAATAAGTAGAAGGTGCATTATCAATTCATTAATTTAATGCCTTAAAAATATGTCTAAACTTTTGATTGAAAATACAGATAAAACTTAATTTTGAAATTAAGAAAAACATATTATGGAACGCCTTCTAATTTAAATTAAAAGGCGTTTCTTGTTTTAGCAGTATAGCTAAGACTTTAAACCATATTAAGCGCATGTGCCTGCTGATCCGTATCCGCAATGTGCTCACCATACCACGCCAACTCATCATGCAGTTTTGCCACTTCACCGACGATTAGCAGAGCAGGGGTAGGTAGGGGATTGGCGTCATGTTTGGCAACGATGTCTTGAAGTGTGCCCGTCACGACTTGCTGTGTCGGAAGGCTGGCTTGGGATATGATGGCGATAGGGGTATCAGCATCTCGTCCTGCATCCATTAATCCTTTTGTTAAGCGCTCGATTGAATGTAGCCCCATATAAAACACTATTGTCTCATTGGGATTAGTCAATGAGTCAAAGCCATTATTAGGCTCGCCAGATTTTAAGAAACCTGTGACAAAACGCACCGATTGTGAGTGATCACGGTGGGTAAGCGGTATACCAGTATAGCAAGCGGCGGCGCCGGCTGCGGTAATACCAGGTACGACTTGATAGGGAATATTTGCTGCACGTAGCGCTTGTATTTCTTCACCGCCACGTCCAAATACAAAAGGGTCGCCTCCTTTTAGGCGCACCACACGCTTACCAGATTGCGCTGCATTGATCATGAGTTGATTAATGCCTTGTTGAGCCACCGCATGATTGCTGCGTTTTTTACCAACAAAGACTTTATCAGCATCACGTCGGCATAAATCAAGCACCTCAGCGGATACCAACGCATCATAATAAACGATATCGGCTTGTTGCATTAAGCGTAAAGCTTTGAAGGTCAAAAGCTCAGGATCACCAGGACCTGCACCAACGATGTACACTTCACCCACAGGCTGCGCTTTAGTCTGCTTGTCATCGTCTTGCTTATTTGATAACTGCTGATGGGTTTGCTCTAGCTGTTGCTTTAGTGCTTGCTCTGCATCCGAAGTACGACCGGCAAACATAAGCTCGCTGACTTTACCTTCAAATGCTTTTTCCCAAAACTGACGACGACCAGTAAGCGTCGGAATCTTAGACTTTACCTCATCGCGCATATCACCAGCGAGTTTAGCCAGCTTTCCATAGCCTTGTGGAATTAAGGTCTCTAAGCGGGCGCGGGTTAGGCGAGCAAGTACTGGCGCTTTACCGTTAGACGATATCCCAATCACAATTGGACTTCTATCAACAATGGCTGGGAAGATAAAGTCACATAGTGGCGGTGTATCGACCACGTTAACAGGTATGTTTAGCGCCTTACAATCGGCATGTACTTGGTGATTTAAGGCCTCATCGTCTGTACCCGCTATGACAATACGCTTGCCGGTTAGATACTGCTTATCGTATTCGGCAGTAATGAGCTGGTGCTTGTCATCATTAAGTAGCTCACGAATCTCATGGCTAATCTCTGGCGCAACAATAGTTATATGCGCGCCGGCACGTGACAGCAGGTCTGCTTTACGTTGAGCGACTTCGCCGCCACCCACAATTAATACGGGCTGATCTGTTAGTTTGAAAAACAAAGGAAAGGTATTCATAATCGGTATACTGTTTATTATAAGATGCCCTCATTATGGCGTATTAGCCGCCAACAAGTATGGAAGGATTTGATATTACTTAATTCAAGATTGTCATAACAGGCTATTAACTAAGCTATTTTATGAATTTATAGATCAAAAAAGCCGCTTAACTTGGGTTAAGCAGCTTTTTATACAATACAGTAAGAGAGGTTATAGCACAGTAAAAGAAATTACAGCTGAGTATGTAGACCACACTCACGGTTCTCTTCTACTTTGGTCGGATCAAAATAACGCTTTTCATCCGGCAAACCATGTTTGGCAATATAATCCAACTGATCTTGTTTTGACCAATGATAGATAGGCGCCACCTTTAGGATACCTTGAGAACTGCGACTTAAGATATCAAGCGATTTACGAAAATCGGTTTGATCACCTCGAATACCGGTTATCCAAGTATCTGGTTTGAACTCATCCAATGCTTTTTGGAAAGGATCAATTTTTACCAGCTTAGTAAATAGCTCATGATTATCATCGTTAGGTGTCGGAATACCTTCACGGCGAAACTGCTGTAATCGCTCAGTTTCTTCTGGATGACGCACATGCAGATTCAGCTTTAATAAATCTGTAACTCTTTGTGCATATTCCAAAGTAGGGTCTACGTTATATCCCGTATCTACCCATAGCACAGGAATATCGGGAATAACTTGAGTAACCAAATGCAAAATAGCAGCGGTATGGGGACGAAAGTTAGTCGTCAATATTGGATTCTCTGCATGCTCTGCTACCCACTCTACAATCTGAGTGGGTGTTTTGCCTTGCAACTGATGATTATAATCATCAATATCCAAGCTTTGAGTCAATGTAGGCTGTGACATAGTAGTCCCTTAATATGGACAAATTTAAATGTTTAGTGCTGTATGGTAAAAGACAAGCGCTTATTCAAACCAAACGCTTATCTAAACATGGGTAATTGACTGGCTACGCTACCGTCGTATGAGGAGGGGAGAGCGCTAAATAGGAACTCAATATTCTCTGTCAGCTTATCATCAGCAATGACAAAAGTATCCACGCCAGCACGCTTTAAATAGGCGATTTGATCAAGGCCAAAGTCGCCAGTGATACGAATTTCACCTGTAAAACCTTGCTGACGTAAATGGCGGGCCTGACTAAAGCTTCGTCCATCAACAAAAGAGGGTTGATATAAGACAATTAAGTCAAGATTATTAAGCAGTGTGCGGTCCGCGTCTTTGCAAGCTTGTAGTAAATCATCAAGCTGCTCAGTACTGACATCAGTATCCGCCCATAAACCTATACGACTTGAGCGCGTTGCAATTAAAGCTAATAGCTCACTTAATAAGCCTGTCGGCATACTTGAGCTAGCTGATTTAGCATTTTCTCGTGACCCAACCACTTCATTAAAAGGCAGTATCACATCTAAGCGCTCTTCTTTATGAAGTAGCTCACTGAGATGGATGCTTTTGATCGCCACAGACTCTGGAAACTCAGGCGTCTCGATGGCATACCAGCTGTCGTCAGAGGTTATGTTGACAGCGTCATTATTTAAGACATGATAATTACCCATATACTGCCTCCTTGAAGGGTTTGATACCCACACGTTGTACGAAGTCAGCAAAAGGCTCGGTGCTATCGCCCTCGACATGACGCTGATCGGTATAGACGTTTAAGATTTTCTCAAGTGTTGGCGCGACCTCTTCTGTCGCAACTGAGCGACCAAGGATGTTGCCAAGACGGGTGTCCTTCTTCGAGCTACCACCTAGGCTGATTTGATACCAATGTTCGCCTTTTTTATCGACACCCAAGATACCGATATCGCCAACATGGTGATGAGCGCAGGCATTCATACAGCCAGACATATTGAGCTGAATATCACCTAAGTCATACAGATAATCTAAGTTATCAAAGTGCTTCTCGATTTGCTCAGCGATGTTGTAAGTGGTGGCGTTCGCCAGCGAGCACAAATCAAAACCTGGACAAACAATCATATCGGTTAAAGTACCAATATTTGGACGCGCAAGATTGATTTCAGTTAATGCCTCCCATAGTGCATATAGATCGGTCTCTTTTACATCAGCAAAAACTAAGTTTTGTTGATGGGTTGCTCTAATTTCACCGAAGCTATAGCTATCAGCAAGATCGGCAATGCGATCAAGTTGATACTCCGTGACATCACCTGCCGGTACATATTTACCGTCTACCAGTCCTGCCTTTAAGGACACTATGACTGCCCGATAGCCTGCCACTTTATGAGCGACCGTATTACGAGAATACCAGTCAGCAAAGGCCTTTTCTTGCAAATGCTTGTTAAGCTCAGTTTTGCTCGCTAGCTCATCAATATTGTCATAATCAAATTCTGGGAAGTAGCTTTTGGCAGTGTCAAAGTTGTCTTCGGTCAGCGTCAAAGGCCCATCTTTGGTGAAGGTTTCCCACTCTTTTTCGACTAATTTGCCAAATTCCCTAGCGCCCATACTGTCTACTAGGATTTTGATACGGGCTTTATATTTATTATCACGACGTCCATGTAAGTTATACACACGTAAGATGGCATCTAAATAGCTTAATAGATGCTGACGCGGCAAAAATTCACGGATGGTTTTACCGATAATGGGGGTACGACCTAGACCACCACCAACAATCACCTCAAAGCCGATCTCACCTTCTTCATTTTTTATCACGTGTAAACCGATATCATGGACCTGAGTGGCTGCACGGTCCTCATAAGTACCAATCACCGCAATTTTGAACTTACGCGGTAGGAAGGCAAATTCAGGATGGAAAGTTGACCACTGACGGATAATTTCGCAATAAGGACGGGGGTCTTCAATCTCGTTGGCATTAACGCCTGCATAAGGATCAGTAGTCGTATTTCGGATACAGTTACCAGATGTTTGAATCGCATGCATCTGTACCGAAGCCAATTCAGCTAGGATATCAGGCACTTCTTCAAGCTTCGGCCAGTTTAATTGTAAGTTAGTACGTGTGGTAAAGTGTCCATAACCACGGTCATATTTACGAGTAATCTCTGCAAGCTTACGAATTTGGTAGCTTGCCATAAGGCCATAAGGTACGGCGATACGTAACATGGGCGCATGACGCTGGATATATAGGCCATTTTGCAGGCGCAGTGGCAAATATTGCTCTTCGGGTAATTCTCCCGCTAGGAAACGACGAGTTTGATCGCGAAATTGCTCAACTCGCTCGTCAACCATGGCTTGGTCCGCATGAGTGTATTTGTACATAATTAATATGCCTTTAGATAAATAAAAATCATGGCCTTATAGTACCTATGCTTCAGGTCTTTTATAAATTCATATCTGACATATACATATACAAAGTAGGCATAGGTTAATAATAAGAGGCTTCTTAAGCCTATGAATATCCTATAATAGGTATAAAAAACTTTGTTTACTTTTACTTAGGCGTTATTTATGTTACTAAACCTCCTATTAACCTTACATTTTCTGCTTTGGCTAGTTATCTCATTACGGGTACTGGCCCGTCATGACTTATCATCACCGGCGCGCCTTGCTTGGATGGTGGTTCTGTTTATCTTGCCCTATGCAGGCGTGATTGTATATTGGATGTTCGGTGAGGTGCATTTAGGGCTTAACTTTAATTATCGCAACGATCATATTAAACAGCAGCTATATGACAATTTTCCGGATATTTTTGGCAACGACAGTACTCTAAAAGAGGTAGTGAAACGAGAACATCAACCTGCCTTGGCCTATGCCTCTGCAGTGACAGGATTTAAGACCACCTTAGGTAACAAGGCAGAGTTAATGGCAGATGCAAAGGCAACGCAAGAACGAATGATTGCCGACTTTGATGCCGCTACCGATCATATCCATGTAATGTACTACATCTGGTTAGAGGATGGTATGGGTACAGCGGTTGCCGAAGCCTTGATTCGTGCTGCAACGCGTGGAGTCAAATGCCGAGCGATGGCAGATGGAATGGGGTCACGCCACTTAATACGCTCTAATCTTTGGCAGCGTATGAAAGATGCTGGGGTTGAGATGAGTGTTGCTCTACCGATTAGTAATATCATAAAGGTTATCTTATTTAGCCGTATTGATTTGCGTAATCACCGCAAGATTACTGTTATCGATGGCAAGATTGGTTATGTGGGTAGCCGTAATAGCGCCGACCCTGAGTTTCGGGTTAAGCCAAATTACGCGCCTTGGGTCGATATTATGCTAAGGGTAGAAGGCCCAGTGGTTGCTCAAAATCAGATGTTATTTGCCAGAGATTGGCTAATGGAGAATCCAGAGACACCTCTTGATAGCTTCCCTTATATCATTAATCCGAAGCAATATGGCTATCCGGCACAAGTATTCGCCGATGGTCCCAGTCAGCGTCAAGGCACAACGCCGCAGTTTTTAAGTACCTTGATGAGTCAAGCTCAGCACAGTCTCATTATCTCAACCCCTTATTTTGTGCCTGACCATACCCTGATTAACATGATATGCGCTGCTGCCTATCGTGGGGTAGAGGTGACGATGATATTCCCCAAAAAGAATGACTCCTTTATTGTCGCCGCCACCAGTCACAGTTATTACTATCAGTTGCTAGAAGCTGGCGTAAAAGTCTATGAATATAAGCCTGGACTATTACACGCTAAGACACTTACAGTTGACGGTCAGATTAGTCTCATCGGCTCGACCAATTTAGACTTACGCAGTTTTGATTTGAATTATGAAAATAACATGCTTTTTTATGATCAAGGCCTAACCGCTGAAATCGTCAAACGTCAATATCAATATATTGAAGACTCTGACGAGGTCAGCAGTGCACAGGTCAGAGACTGGCCGTTATATTACCGAATTTGGAACAACATTGTGGCAACCATGGGGCCGGTTCTATAGCTTTTAGAGTATCTATATACCAATTAGAAGATGAATTGCCCTTTGGTGGTTTTATTATTGACGATTATCAAAAAACTTTGTTTAATTAAACCACGGTTAATAAACTTTTTATTATAATATTAATAAATCTAATCATATTTCCCTCATGCTCTCACCTCCAAAAGGAGTTTGTCCCATGCCAGCAACGTCCTCTTCCTTTATTAAGCTCATCCCTTTAGCTGCTATATTAAGCGGTATGTTTATCGCATTGCCTGCTCAGGCTTATGAAGAGTGTAAACCACCCAAAGCCAAGTATGCACAAATAGACTGTACGTCTGACAAAAACTACTTTATTGGTTCTGATAAAAACTATAATCGCCAAGCTTTATTAAATAAACAGGGTAAGGCGGTCGCAAACCTAAAAGGATATGATTACGTCAGTTGGACGATTAGTGAGGGCGTCTTTGCGGTAGAGAAAAACGGTAAAGTCGGCTATATGAATACACAAGGTAAATTGGTCGTACCCACCATCTATGACAACTTAATTGATCCTAATGACAAATACGATGAATCTTGGGCCAATGACGTGTCAGAAGGTCGTATTGTGGTGGCTAAAAATGGTAAATATGGCATTATTAATACCTCAAATAGGATAGTGCTACCATTTACTAGCAAATATAGCAGCATTGAAGGCATGACTGAGGGTATGGCGCCTATTATGTCTAAGTCTGGCAAATGGGGCTTCTTAAACAAGGACGGTAAAGAAGTAATACCGCCTAAGTACGAAGGTATTGACGGAGATTTTGGTGGTGTATATGGGTTTAGACAAGGCCTAGCAGGCGTGTATGACGGTAAGAAATGGGGCTTTATTACTAAGACAGGTAAAGTAGCTGTTCCGTTTGTATACGATGAAATCAGATCTTTTAGTGAAGGTCTTGCTGGCGCGCTAAAAAATGGCAAATGGGGCTTTATTAATGGTGCAAATAAAACCATCATTCCTTTCCAGTATTCTGATAAGAATGTAGAGCGTTATAGTGTGAACTATATGGGTGCTAATTACTTTGTATTTAATGATGGGATTGCTGAGGTGGCGACGATAAATGATAAGACGGTATGTATCAACAAGTCTGCCAAGAAAGTCGTTTGTCCTAGCTATTAGTCTTATTGACGCTCTTTCTAAATCTATATCCCATAAACACCCTCCATGCCAAAGGCAGAAACAAGACAGTGGTTCGATGGTTTAAATTGGCTATTTAAGTCGACGATAATCGCCTTTTAATGAGGCATCTTGCGTGCAATACTGAGTTAATGCCTGTGGGTTATTACTGTCTATAGATAGAAGGTGGTCTTTAAAGCGGAAGAATACCAAACCATCTTCTTCGCTTTGTGAAGTAGCGTTCTTGTTGACCGGCGCAGTGACCGGCGTAGTATAAACAACACCGTGTAAGGCATCATGACCCATTAAACTGGCAGTGGCTTGATATTGGCAATTGGGGGTGGTGTTACCTTGAGTGCCGATAGTAATGGTAATGTCTTTGGCTGGTACCAACAAGCCATGAGTCGATACCTCAATCACCACGCCCTGATATTCATTATTCATGACCTGATGGCTTGGGTTGATATACAGACCGGCAATCTTAGTCGCGGCCTTCTTGTCCATCTTGGTTTGCGTAAGCGGCTGCTGATCGGCAGGTTTGGCATTAGAGTTTGGCAATATCTGACAGCCTAACAATGAGCTGGCAAGTAGCGCACCAAGAAAATAAAGCTTTACATAACCGTTCTGTTTGACCATTCGACTCATATCTATACCGCCTTGTATAACACCGCAATGTAATTATCATGTGTCCATATTATGCCATAATCTTACTTATTAATCTTCCCTAAGCTCTTTATTGGATATGAGTTTTAGGTGTTAATATCAAAATTTAGCAGGACAATAAGCCCTTTATATTCGGTTTATTGACTACGAATGATTTTTACAGGCGCTCATCTAAATTGAGCTTAATAAAAAGCACCTGATTTAATCAGGTGCTTTTTATTACATATTGTCCCGTCCTAAAATAAGTTTACGAAAAGGAAGCTTATAAATGGACAAAGCAGAAAGATCAAGGATTAAACGAACACAGAAAGATTACACACTCGGCTTTAAATTAGCTGTGGTAGGGCAAGTAGAAAAAGGCGACATGACCTACAAACAAGCCCAAAAGCACTATGGCATACAAGGACGTAGTACCGTCCTAACTTGGCTTAGGAAACATGGTACATTAGACTGGAATACACCGCCAAAGAGCCTAAGAATGCCACACAAAGAAACCCCAGCCCAAATCATAAAAAGACTTGAGCGACAACTGGCTGATGAAAAAA
>NZ_JBXYJF010000013.1:0-93004 GCF_057396245.1 Psychrobacter sp. CX16 | reverse complement strand
TAGATGGGCTATTTTACTATGAGACTACAAGAAGCTATTAATGAGACGCATAAAAGGATCCCAGACACCCTAGAACAATTTAGTGAATTAATAGACCCTGACTGGATACAGCAGGCCTTAGAATATACAGGCAAAGCGAGCATTAGAAGGCGGAAGCTACCAGCCGAACACGTTGTTTGGCTAGTCATCGGTACAGCCTTATATCGAAACCGTTCCATCTGGTATATCACAGAGCAAATGCGGCTTAATCTAGACTCACAGGCCTGCGTACCCAGTGCTGTTGTACAAGCAAGACAACGCCTTGGGCATGAACCTCTAAAGCAGCTATTTCATCAACTAAGTGCTCACTACCAAACGGAATCACTAGCCCAGCAACAAGACTTTATGGGACTTAGCGTCCAAGCCGTAGATGGCGTCGTATACTCATTGCCATACACCGATGAGAACCTTCAGCACTTTAGCTCAAGCAAAGGTAGGACCAAAGAGGCGCCTTATCCACAAATGCGTTCGGTATGTCTTATCAATACTGACACACATGAGATCATTGACACAACTCTTGGAGATATGGGTCAAGGAGAGATCACTTTAGCTCGTTAAACGTTCAAGATAATAGCATTACGCTCTTTGATAGAGCCTATTTCTCAGCAGACTTACTGATTAGTTGGCAACAAACTTATCCAAACAGTCACTGGCTCATGCGGGCTAAAGATAATCTGCGTTACAGTGTGATTAAAACCTTTAGTGCAGGGGACTACTGGATACAAATGCCCGTTTCTCCTCAGGCTCAAAAGAAAAATCCAAACCTACCCGATACGTGGCAAGCTCGATTAATTGAGTGTAGTTATGAGGGTAAGACAAGACGATATATTACCTCTTTAATAGATGATAAACGCTTTACTAAGGATAAAGTGGCACAGCTGTACTTGCAGCGCTGGGAGATTGAGATGGCGTATCGGGAGATTAAGTCTGATTTACAGCAGGGGCTATTATTAAGAAGTAAGCTGCCACAGCTTGTGTTACAAGAGTTCTGGGGGCTTATGATTGCTTATAATCTGATAAGATGTTTGATGCGCTATATGGCAGTTAGAGCTAAGGTTAGCCCTCTACGAATTAGCTTTCACATTGCGTCTATTACGATTGTTGATCTGTTACGGTTTGCGCCTTTACAGGCTGCAGGTCTCTTCCCTAAGCTGTTAGATGCACTTTTAGAGGAAGGGAAATTGTTTGTCATTCCTGAACGCAGAAAGCGATCTTGTCCGAGGGTGGTTAAGGGTAAACCACAAAAATATCCAAAAAAAAATACCAGTCAGCGTTAACTGACTGGCATTACTCACTCTGAGGGCGTTTTTTTATGCCAAAAATACCGACAAACATCTCTTATAAAATCAACTACAAAAAATAATGGTATCCGCAGCCTGCATTATCTATGCTATTAAAATAATAGCGATAAACGATATCTATGTTTAATCAATAGATATCTGAATAACAACCATAACAACAAATCAAATTAAGGTGACCTATGCAAAATTTTTATCCTCTTTACCTCGCTAACAAAGCCCATGAAGGTGCCGATGAGCTAGAAGTTATTAATAAATTCAGTCAAGAAACGGTTGCAGAAGTGGCGCGTGCCGACAGCGATATGCTTGAGCAAGCCATTGATGCAGGTGTTAAGGCAATACCGGCTATGAAGGCGCTGACGCCATATGAAAGACAGAAGATTTTATTAGAGTGTGTTGATAAGTTTAAACAGCGCTTTGATGAGTTTACTGAAGCATTGGTTGCTGAGGGTGGTAAGCCCAAGAGTGCGGCTGAAGCGGAAGTGAAACGTTTGATTAATACCTTTCAGTTTGCTGCTGATGCGGTAACGACCATGGCAGAAGGGGAGGTGCTGGCATTAGATGGCACAGAGGCAAGCCAAGGCTATAAAGGTTTTAGCAAACGGGTACCTATCGGACTGTGCGGCTTTATCTCACCATTTAACTTTCCATTAAACTTAGTTGCGCATAAGATTGCACCTGCTATTGCAGCCGGCTGCCCATTTGTGCTTAAGCCTGCCAGTTATACGCCTATCGGAGCATTGCTGATTGCAGAGGTATTAGCGCAAACCAATTTACCAGAAGGTGCTTTCTCAATCCTACCCATGTCATCTAAGATTGCTGATGCCATTGTGACGGACGAGCGTATTAAGCTATTGTCATTTACGGGTTCAGACAAAGTGGGCTGGGATATGAAAGCCCGTGCCGGTAAGAAGAAGGTCGTCTTAGAGCTTGGTGGTAATGCCGCTGTGATGGTTGAGCCAGACGTGGATTTAGAGACTGCGTTACCGCGTATTATTACTGGCGGTTATACACAAGCCGGTCAGGTTTGTATTAGTGTGCAGCGAGTGCTGATTCACAAAGATGTTTATGAAGAAGTGAAAGACAAGCTAGTATCTTTAGCGAAAGATGTCAATACTGGCGATCCAAGCACTGGTGATGTGCTTATCGGCCCTATGATTAATGAAGGCGAGGTCAAGCGTCTGAAACAATGGATTGATGAAGCGGTCGACGGCGGCGCCAAACTGCTATGCGGTGGTAAAGCAGATGGTGTTATGCTTGAGGCCACCATTCTTGAGAATGTAGATCATGATGCCAAGCTTTACAAAGATGAAGCCTTTGGTCCGGTTATGATTTTAGAGCCTTATGACAACTTTGAGCATGGTATTGAACTGGTCAATAATAGTCGTTTCGGACTACAAATCGGTGTTTATACGCCTGATTTAAACAAAGCGATGCAGGCTTGGGATGAGATTGAAGCAGGCGGTGTGGTAATTAATGACATTCCTACCTTCCGTGTTGATAACATGCCGTATGGCGGTGTGAAAGATTCAGGTCTAGGCCGTGAAGGTGTTAAGTACGCGATTGAGGATATGAGTGAAACACGTCTGATGGTTATTAAACGTTAGGATTAAATCAGCACCATATTCTGATTCACTCCCTGTTATCTGCAAGTAAAAGCCACTGCTTGTGATAGAGCAGTGGCTTTTTTTAATAGTAACTACAAACTATTTATCACCCAGCCTGATATTAAAAAGGACGCTTTAAGATTTCTCTAAGCACCTCATCATTTTGAATAATATCAGCAAGGGTATATTTATCCATAACCTCCAAAAAGGCATGAGTCGCTTCTGCAAATACTGACTTCAATTGACAGGCAGGCGTAATGACGCAAGGTTGTGCTGATTTTGCGACGACGATAGCATTTTGCTTACTAGAGTATTTAGTCTCAGGCTTCTTTACCAAAGCATTAAAACAAGGCACGATATCGAAGTCAGGCTCAGTCTGACGCATCACTATACCCAGATTAATATCACTGGCCGGCATAGCAAGGCGGATGCCGCCATTTTTACCTCGGATACTTTTGATATAACCGAGCTGTGCGAGCTGATGAATGATTTTGGTTAAGTGGCTTTTGGATATCTGATAGCTGTCAGCCACATCAGAGATGGTAGCGAGCGTATCGGATTCGGGTATAACCGCTAAGTACATTAAGGTACGTAAGGCGTAATCGCTATAGTTTGTCAGGCGCATAAGTAAATTCCACCGTCAGTGGTATTAGATAGAAGGTATATTATAAATAACTGTTATAATTATAAGGTTGATTTTATAACTTTTAAGCGGTCGCTAAAATGATAAATTATGTATTGGTAGCCCATCTTTTAGGTGCTGCGATTTGGACCGGCGGGCATTTGATTTTAGCACTGATTATATTGCCAAAAGTTTTAGCAGCCAAAGATGTCGCAGGACTCATGGCATTTGAAGAGCAGTTTGAGAAAATAGGGATGCCAGCATTATTGCTACAGATAGCGACAGGGTTATGGATGGCGCATAAGATATTACCAAATCCGTCAGGATGGTTTAGCTTAGATAATGACCTAAGTATTCTTATCACTACCAAAATTGCTTTGTTAACACTGACACTGCTTATTGCGCTGCATGCAAGATTTCGCGTCATCCCTAAACTGTCAGCGGCGACATTAAACTTTTTCGGCTTACATATCGCTGCTATTACCTTGCTCTCCATCAGTTTTGTGATTGTTGGCTCTTTATTTCGCACCGGTCTAGGCGGCTAGCCGTTAGTCTTTTTACTCAAACCTTTGTACTCAAGCCAGCGAGATGCAAGCCTAACATGTGTCTGCTAAAGCCGCAATGTATCAAGCCTAGATGAGGTGTTCTTGATTATCCAAACAGTCCATCGGTTCTGGATTTTGCAAGTATGGGCACGTAACTGATGCAAAACAGAGCGAAAGACGCAATCCACGCGGTTTGAGCAATCATAATCCACATAATGTAATGCTCAACATCAATCAATGGCGCAACAACTCTAAATACAAAGGCGATGACCATTAATATAAACATAATAGGAACGGTTTTGGGCGGGGCATGAATACTACGACCGGTATGCCCGAGTGACACGCATGCCATCATTGCAATGGTCATCATACCGATGCCAGATAAGGCAAGCGCATGCACAGCAATACTATGGTTGTATTCTAACCAAGGTTGTATTGCAAATAATAAAAAGCCAATACACATCCCCAAAAAGGCAATAAATAACGACCAAAGTAGTGGCTTTTGCCAAATGCGCGGATGATACCAGCCCATAAGACGTATTGCGTTGACCACTGCGACTATCAGCGCACTAATACTTATGATGTAAGGGTTGGTCAAGAACATATCGGCAATCATAAAGACAAGAAATGAGACTAGGCTTAACCCATCAAGCAGTTTGCTGTTTTTGACCACCACCTTTTCATTGCTATCGGCATTAAGCCCGCGCTCAATAAAGAAAGGCACAACACGTCGACCAATCGTTAACACCACACCAATGACTAGATATAGACCGAGATAGGTTCCGATGCGCAGGTAGTTTTGCTCACCACTAAAAGCGCCCCAATAACAAAGCCCATTACCGACAGTCAGTAATATCAGTTTGGAGATAATCCCCATTTGTTTGTACTGCTTGACTGCCATGACCGCTTTAATTATCGGCCAAGCACTGAGTATCATAAATAATAGATCGCTAATGAGCGCTATGCTTAACCAAAGGATGTCATTATCTAAGCCAAGTCCTAGGGCTATCCAACAGAGACGTGCCAGTGCCCAACAGCCAAAAATAACGCCTAGACGGTAGCCATAAGGCATCATAATACCAGTCCAAGTTTTGACGGCAGTTAATAAAAATCCAGCAATAACCGCCATCGCATAACCATAAAGCATTTCATGGGCATGCCAATAAAATGGATTTATCTGAGTTACATTGATATCCGTTTTGCCCATAAACACAAATGCCCAAAGCAGCATGATAATAATGGCAAATATACTGGCGCCCACAAAGAATACGCGGAACCCTAAGTTTAAAATAGGATGTGGAGATGTCGGCTGATGACTGGAGGGAAGTATTTGAAGCATGGCAACGCCTCGCCTATAAGATATATTTAAAATGAATGTTTTATTATAATATTTTATCGGCGATTTAGATAGGTGGTTATTTATAAAATAGACCCCTACTAAGTCACCTTAGTAGGGTGTGGAGAAAGCGGGCGAGTACGTTGTTATTATTATTCTAAATACTAGGACGTTAAGTGATAAATCGATTTATATCGGCTTATACTTTATTAAGTAACGTCCTATATTTTTACTTTATTTCTTAGAAGCATATTCAGTATAAGACACAGCTATGTTTTTGTAAATGATAATAGTTATCGTTAATATAAAACTATAATCCGTTAATGATTCAGTAGTAATGTTAAAATATTTGAATAATAAAAGTACCTATATCGATAGGAAAAAGTGAGAGTAATCTTTGGTACGATAAACTCAATTAAGGTTATCAAGATAATATACGTGGAGTAGGTTTTGGCGATAAATAGCGGTATAGAATATTTAGATGACAACTTTAGCCTAAGCGATGCAGAGATGATGCGCTATTCGCGGCAGATTCTACTTGATAGCTGGGATATAGAGGCGCAGCAGAGACTTAAAGCCAGTACGGTTATTATTCTAGGTGCAGGCGGGCTAGGCTGTCCGGTATCAGAGACATTAGCGCGGGCAGGTGTGGGCCGAATTCACCTCATTGACAATGATGTCATTGAAGCCAGCAATTTGCAGCGTCAGACCTTATTTTTGGCCAGTGATATTGGTCAATACAAAGCCGAAGTCGCTTGTAGTGCTTTGCAGCAGATTAATGAATTTATTGAGGTGAGTTATAGCACGCAGCGGGTAGATGATGATAATGTATCTACTGTATTAACCGAGAAAATAACCAATAAAGAACACACATTATTGCTCGACTGCACGGATAATTTTACGGTTCGAGAGCTGCTTAATAAGGTAAGCGTACAACAAGGTTTGCCCTTATTATCGGCATCGGCCATTGGTATGAGCGGGCAGTTGGCATTATATGAGCCTAGAAAACAGACAGGCTGCTACCACTGTGTGTTTGGGGCAACATTTGCAGAGGGTACGGATGAAGCCGATACCGATGCGCGCACCTGTGCCAATTCAGGCGTACTTGCCAGTACCACAACGGTTATGGGTAATCTACAGGCCAATGCGGCGTTACAATATCTAGGTCTAGATAACAATCCGTTGGCAGGGCAACTGCTTATTTGGGATGGTAGCAGTATGACTCAGCATAAAATGCGCTATCGTCAGGATAAGCAGTGTCCCGTCTGTGCGCTTTAAAATAAGCAGAAAAGCCTGATTAGAAGCTTATAAATTTAATAATCAATATAATGACGAACCAGAGGGTTTAAATCAATCTCAACACCTAGGTTAACTAAGTTCCAATATTGTCCGGAAATGGTTCGATCTATCATCATGGTAGTAGCAGAAGGCTGAAACTGTTTAAAGTATTTTAAGCCCTCTTTGGCCTGACTGATGACCTCATGATGTACTTGGCTATTGGCAAAGTCGAAAGGACCACTAAAATAAGGCTCAACTGAGAGCGGTTTTAGACCAACCGCTAGCCAGTTTTGATAAAACTCTCCTGGGATATCGACTTTATCTTCTCGGCGGATGTCAAGCGCCATCAAATCCTGCTCTAAGGCAGTCACATCACTACGCAGTGCATGAACTGCAAAGCGTCTAAATAATTGTACCTCAGCATCGCTATACGTACGAATACCGCCAAAGTCATAAGCGATTACGCTGCCATCGGGACGAAACGCAAAGTTACCCGGATGTGGGTCGCAGTGCATACGGTATAGTTCAAATATTTGTCCGGCGCTAAAGTGGAACAGGCGTGTGGCAATCTTTTTCTTAATCTCATTATCCCAAGTAGCCGCAACACTCAAAGGCTCACCCAACTCTTCGGTCAGAGTTAGTATGCGGCGAGTCGAATGACTTTCAATGACTTTAGGGATAATAAGACCCTCATCATCCGCATGAAATGCACCGAAGATAGCTAGGTTATGAGCCTCCTTTACGTAATCGAGCTCGTCTTTTAGGCTATCACGAATCTCGTTAAATATCTGATCTTGTAGCTCACGTCCCATGCTAAGCACGCCAGTCATTTTTAACGCCATGCGTACTTGTTTTAAATCGCTATCGCAGTTTTTATCAACATCAGGATACTGAACCTTTACGACCACGTGCTGACCACTGGGTAAAACGGCTTTATGCACCTGCCCAATAGAGGCTGCCGCAAAAGGCTGCTCCTCAAAATGCGTATAAGCCTCCTCAATAGGCATTCTAAGCTCACGCTCAACTTGTGATTTAATCATGGTATAGGGCATGGCAGGAGCGTCTTTCTGTAGCTTTTCTAATGCCGCAGCCACTTCTGGTGGAAAGACATCTTTGTATTGTGAGGCAATTTGTCCAACCTTCATTACTGCGCCTTTCATCTCACCAAGGGTGTCGGCAATTTGAATGCCCACTTCTTGTAGCATCTTTGAGCGGGCTTCAGCACGCTGATTTTCATCACCTGATAGGCTTTTAAATGAGTTTTTGGCGGCTTTGCCCGCAATGCTAGCGGTCATTCCTGCCAATTTCATGAAGCGTTTGCTTGAGGTTGCCATAATATCAATGCCTTAACCAAGATGCGCGTGTGTGCAATAACAAGGGGTTGTTTCGTTTAGCTGCCAATTTGTGCTGTTCAAAATTTAATGATTAACAATATACTAATAATTAACGATATTGCTCTAAGAAGTAGTCTAATGCCATGTCATAACCTAAATGACCTAATCCGCAGATTACGCCGACTGCTCGATCACTAAAATAAGAGTGGGTTCTAAACGGTTCGCGGCTGTGAATATTGGATAAATGAACCTCAACAAAAGGCACATTTATTGCCAGTAGGGCATCACGTAGTGCGACAGACGTATGAGTAAAAGCAGCAGGATTGATAATCACCCCATCGATTAAATCTTCATCATCTGCCAGTAGGCCGTGGTGCTGAATGGCATCAACTAGCTCACCTTCATGATTTGACTGAATACAAATCAGTTCAATATTATGCGCACTAGCTGTAGCGACAAGACGCTGCTCGATATCTTGCAAGGTCGTTGAACCGTATATTTCAGGCTCACGTAGACCCAATAGATTTAAATTGGGGCCATTAATAAGGAGAAGTCGGCGATTGGCTGAGGCAGTGATGGACTGTGTCATGATAGGCTCGATGTTTATGTGTCTTGTGATAAATCTTAAAGTGCTTATAGGTTCTCAAAGTGCTTATAGGTATTATAGATTCAGTATTGGAAATATCATATGACAATGCGACTTAACTTATCATATTTTAAATCATAATATTTTATCTTTTATGACTTTCTAAAGAGCTAATTTTACGGCACTTTATTGATTAGACCACATTAAGTTAAATGGGTAATGTGAAAATTATGTTAAAACACTTTGTGTTGATAAAATGCCGTGCTATGATTAGTTTTAGATAATAAACGTGTCTGCAGTGTTACAGAGGTGGATTATCTGTTTTTAATCTGATACTGATGGCATTATATGCACCATTGTTATCCTGTGGTCAAACGACCATGAATCTTATACCCAATATGCGTCTGCTGTTTTTCAATTTAAAGGCGATAGATTGGGATTAAATTGAAGTTTTGTTAATTAAGTTTTAGGAAGTAAATTATGTCAGCTCGTGAGCAAGGTACTGTTAAGTGGTTTAATGATTCAAAAGGATTTGGCTTCATCCAACGTGAAAGCGGTGAAGACATCTTCGTTCATTTCCGTGCCATCCAAGGTGACGGCTATCGTTCGCTACAAGACGGTCAAAAAGTTGAATTTATCGTTACTGAAGGTGAAAAAGGCTTACAAGCTGAAGAAGTTACTAAAGTAGACGAGTAAATCATAGTTTAACAAACAGCGATTGTTGTTACTCACGTCGTATCAGCAATCTTGTTTGACAGTCATATACCAAGGTGTGTGACTGGGGTTTACCAAAAGCCAATATATCCAAGTCTAGTCAGTATTTTTGCTGTTTAGAGGGGTATATTGGCTTTGTTGTTTTTATAATTTATATACCTCAACCTTCTTTCTAGAGTGTAGCACTCTAATGACCGATAACGCTGTAAATAAATACGCTGTTTGGCTTACTGAGTTCCTATATGCTATATCGCTAATTAACCTTACTTTCTTTGGCTTACCTTGTCGTTATTCCTGGCGCTATTATTGATACGAAATCCGCCATTTGCCGAATAGATTTGTACCCTTCAATAATATGCTATCCTACTCGAAAATAAACGATTAACGATAATAAAGGAAGTACAATGGACACGTTTGTTAAATTTAAAGACTTAGGTCTTAGTGATAGTATTTTAGCGTCAGTTAATGATTTGGGCTTTACTGAACTGACGCCTATTCAAGCTCAAATCTTACCGCATACTTTGGCGGGGCAAGACGCTATCGGTCAAGCACAGACTGGTACGGGTAAAACAGCAACCTTCTTAATTACTATTATTGAAGCCCTATTAAAGCGCCCCTTTGCAGATGACGAAACGCGTTATGTGGGGGAGCCAAGGGCCTTGATATTGGCGCCCACCCGTGAGCTTGCTAACCAAATCTTTGAAGATGCGATTGCACTCACCAAACATACAAATCTGCATAGCGTTTGTGTGATGGGCGGTATCGATTATGATCAGCAGCTTACCGCATTAGATAAAGCTTATACTGATATCTTAATTGCGACTCCAGGGCGTTTGATTGATTTGATTCATAAGGGCCATGTGTTTTTAGACCGCATTGAGGCGTTTGTCTTAGATGAAGCCGATCGCATGCTAGATATGGGCTTTATTCCAGATATCAAACGCTTGATGCGCTATATGCCGGCCAATACTGACAGACAAAGCCTATTGTTTTCAGCAACCTTCAACCAAGATGTGATGAATCTGGCCTATCAGTGGTTGATGTCACCGGCGTTTATTGAAATTGAACCCGAGCATAAAACCAGTGATTTGGTCGATCAGCGCTTTTACTTATTAACCGAAGCCGATAAATACAGTGTGCTAAACCAGATTCTAACAGGCTCTGATGTGCAAAAGGTGATTATATTCGCTAATCGTAAGGATCAAGTCAAACGCTTATATAATCGATTAAGCGACAATCATAATGTAGTGATGCTATCCGGGGATGTGGACCAAAGTAAGCGCGAGCGCTATCTGGATAAATTTAAGAACGGTAACGCTCATATTTTGGTAGCAACCGACGTGGCAGGGCGTGGCATCCATGTGGATGATGTCAGCCATGTAATTAATTACACCTTGCCTGATCAGCCCGATGACTATGTACACCGTATCGGACGTACCGGCCGAGCGGGTCAGACCGGTATCAGTATTAGCTTTGTTAGTGAAGATGATGCGTTTAATTTGCCTAGTTTAGAGGCGCATTTAGAGACCAAACTCAAGCTTGAACAGTTCGATAGCTAATCTTTATGATTGAGGGCGGTATAAACTATTCATACCGCCCTCAATTGGTTGCTTGTTTTGACCGTTATTCAGTACTGTGTGTCATATCATGAGCCGGCGCATGAGGATGGTCTCCATCTTCTAACGGCATGTCAGGCATAGGCATAGCATGCTGCCTATGTTGGTGTTCAGAATGCTCAGTTGTGTCCGGCATAAAGTGCGTACCCGTGTCGTGCATCGCCATATCTGTATGTGACGATTCATGCATCATAGGCGCACCAGCACCATGAGCCGCATGACTACCATGACCTCCATGCCCGCCAAATAGACCTTGCTGCATAGCAATGGGCACAAAAATAACGGCAATACCTGAGAGTATCATAATAATGCCGTTTAATCGGCGCAGTTGAAAGCGTCCAATTTGTCTTTGTAACCAGCCCACGGTTTCTTGAGTAGCCACCAACATCGGTACAGTACCCAAACCAAAAGCAAACATCAATAAAGGACCCGATAATAGACTATTACCACTGCCAACGACCGCCATCATCAAAGCGCCGTAAACCAGACCACAGGGCAGAAATCCCCATAGTAAGCCAGCTGCTAATGCGCGAGTCAAGGTAGTTATTGGGAATACTTTTTGACGTAGCGGTGATAGCTTTTGCCACAAGTGCATACCGACTTTTTCAAGCCTATTTAAAAATGGAGCACCCAACATGGTCAAGCCAATGAATACTAACACTAAGCCTAAGAAGATTCTTGGTAAGCTATTACCTACCATAATTGGCTGCAATACAGCAATGCCTATTAAGCTGGCAATAATGCCCAAAAACGAATAGCTCAGCAAGCGGCCTAAGTGATAAGTGGCTATCAGTCCTCGCTTTTTAAGCGGGCTGACATCTTTCATCGAGAGACCAAAAGCAGTGACCAGACCGCCACACATACCCAAACAATGAGGAGAGCCAAAAAAGCCCATTGCAAAGGCGGCAATCAAAAGAGACGACGTCATAAAGGGTTATCCAATAGGGGCCAAATATAATACAACCAAATATAATATAAGAAGATACGATATAAATAGATAAGGTGTGATAATTTATACAGCGATAGATATACAGCGATAGAAAGGTAGAATCAGCGACTTAACAGGTAGCTATTAAACAGGGTTAATCACCGGCGCCATCACTCGAACCATCAGAGCCACCATCACCATCATTAGAATCCTCTGCTTCTCTATCAGTTCTATCAGTACTGGCAATATATCTAGCCGGCTTGTTGTCCTTTAAGGTTTGACGTCGCTCTTGCCTGTCATCAAGAATCACACGCTGTGCCGCATTGTCTAAGTCTTCAAACTGATTGGACTTAACGGCATAACGAACCGCCCATATGCCAACAACAAATAGCATTAGGCTAAGCGGGATAAGCAAATACATACTTGCCATAATGAACGACCTATATTGGTTAATCATCGCATCAGGCAGGGTGTCTAATGCAGGGTGTCTAATGCTCAGAAATAGTTGATATATTATAACATTTTTAGCAAAAGCTGCACGATTTGTATTGTCTTATATGGATACATTCGCTGTTTAATATCAATGTCATCGCATTCTGACTGCCTAAAAGGTTTTCACATCTTCTGGTTTACGACTGCGCTTTAACGTATCGAAGCTGACCTCATTGGCGCTACGGCAATTCTTTTGCGGAGCGAAAACATCACGCGCATAGGCAGCCAATTCATATAGGGTGCGCCGAGAATGTTGCGCATTTTTCTTGGGGACAAGCCAACCTTTTTTCATCGGCAGCGCGGCAGCAATAGGGGTGGTATGAATGCCATTTAATGCAAATTGACGACGCGCGCGGGTCATATGGTAGGCATCGGTAATTAAATAAACGTCTGATAGCTTCAGGCGCTTGGCCGTAAAGCGTGCATTCTCACAGGTATTCATACTGGCATTTTCAGTAATAATATTGTCAATACCATAATTAAACAGCCAGTCTTGCATCCACGGCGCATCAACTCCTGTTAGTACAATAGGTAAAGGATATTGTTTGTAATACCATATCACTGTTTGCATACGCATGCGAGTATAGTCATTGAGTACGATATTACTCATCGGTGCTTTGTGATTTTGAGCACGATTTGTCTGATTCTCAGCATCTGATTCTGATGGATTACTCACCGTCGATTCTTTTTTAGAATCCTGATTATCGGCCTGATTGGATGCCTCATTTGCCACTTTATCCTCACTAGAAAGCGCAGTATCTACGGGCGGGGTATCATGATAAGTATCAGATTCAGTTAAGCCGCCGCCGAGTACCACATAAGCGGTGGGCTGATGCTGTAGCGGTAAATCTAAATTTAGATTATTTGGTGCAGGATAGCTTTGAGAGGCATGATTATCAGGGTCAGAGGCGCTCAAAGAGTTTGAAGCAGGTTCTGTGTGCTCTATATAAGGCACGGGTAGATGATTTAATACCCAAAGGCCGACTGAGGAGAAGATAGGCGTATAGAAGCTAATAAGCAGCAATGTACCTAGCAATAGCGCGCCAAGTAAGCTGCGTATCACAAATTTATAACCGCTTTTAAGCAACTGGCTCATTTATGTTGTCGGGTCTCTCAGTGAGGAGTAAGAGCATTAAGATTAACAGATATTATAACTCGCTGTGCTGTCAATCCAAACCGGTTCACGCTCTAAATCGATACCGAATATTTGTTTGATATGTTGTTGAATAAACTGCTCAGTTGCCAATATATCAGCTTGAGTAGCCGGCGAAGCGCTATTTTTAGGGGTGTGGTTGACCAATACGAGCGCTTGCTTTGCATGAGTCAGGATAGGCTCAATCCCTTTGCCTTTGAGGCCGGCATGATCAATTAACCAACCAGCTGCTACTTTGGTGCGCTCATTATCAACCGTATAGCCCACAATATTAGCATATTGCTGTTGCAGGCTTGTGAACTGAGAGGTGGGGATAATAGGATTCTTAAAAAAGCTGCCGCAGTTAGGCAGTCGCTGCGGGTCAGGTAATTTAGATTGTCTTATCTCAATAATGGCGTTCATAACATCGGCCGGTGTGACAGTTCGGCGTGCATTCTGCCTTGCTAAGCTTAGAGCAAGAGTAGAGACATCGCCATAATTGGCCTTGATATTCTCTTTGTCTTTATGCAGCTTAAAGCCAACGCGCGTAATTAGCCATTGACCCGCTTCACGTTTAAATTTACTGTCACGATAATCAAATTGGCACGCTTGTTTGTCTAGAGTATGCCACTCAAGCGTCGGTAAATGTAGCGCTTTGACATACGTAAGGCGGTCATCAAGCTGCACACCGTAAGCCCCGATATTCTGCACTGGAGCAGCACCGGTTAAGCCTGGGATTAAAGCTAGGTTTTCAAGCCCGTACCAGCCTTTATTAACCGTATAAACCACCAGTTCGTGCCAATTCTCGCCGCCCATGACCTCAATCTCAACCTCGTTCTCGGTTTCAGAGATAACATGAATGTCTTTAAATAAAGGTTGAAGCACATGAGCATGCAGCTGTGTTGGCAAGATAATATTGCTGCCCCCAGACAATATGAATAGCGGTGTATTATTGGCCTGCAACTGAGTCACTATTGGTTCAACGTCTGCTTCATTATGTAGCGGAATTAGCTTATTTGCCGTACAACCAAGTCGCATAGTATTTAAATGCGTTAAATCAGCAGAATCGATAGCAGAAGCAGGATAGGTTGAGGTCATAGTCGTATCATCAATAATAAACAAAAGCGGTAAAGGAGCAGAGGGTTGCGGTCATTAGTTAAGCGCTAGTAAGCACACTTTAGCTTTGCCAAACGTCAATCCAAGCGTCGACAGAAGATTCAAGCTGTCTGATGACCTGCTCAAACCCTTCTTCACCGCCGTAATACGGGTCAGGTACGTCTTGTCGGCAGTAGCTGGCATCAACTTCACTCATCAAGGACAGCTGTGCTAAGCGCTCTTTATCTGTATTTTGTGCAGCTTGAGCCTTGATGACCTCTAAGTCTTTTAGATTCTGAGTATCCATCGCCAATACTAAATCGAAATCGACGAAGTCTTGTGGGCTAACCTGACGGGCGACGAGCTTGCTAATGTTATAGCCATGTTCTTTGGCATGTTTTTGCGCACGTGGGTCAGGGTGTTTGCCAATATGCCAGTCGCCAGTACCTGCTGAGTCGATTTTAAGCGGAATCCCAGCAATAGCAGTGCGCTGACGCATGATGCCTTCTGCTGTTGGCGAACGACAGATATTACCTAGGCACACCAATAGAACAGATTTAGGGATAGAGTTTGACAATGGCATAACAAAACCTTTGAAATTGAATAAAGCAGATAGATAAGCCGTTCAAGATGAGTACTGACTTATCAATGATTAATTTGCGAAGGTGCTTATTCTACCAATGTTAACCTTGAAACGATAGCCGGTTCAAAAGACTTATATCGAGTATTGCGTGTCAATGAACCTAGAGACACCAATACTTAGACACATGAGCAACAGATGAGCTATTTTAGATGAGTCAGCCTAGTCACTTTGATATTTAAAGCGCTGTAAATCACGGCGCTGTTTTTTATTGGGCTTTGTATCAGGGCGGGCAAGGTTGGCAAGTTTTCGCTGTTCAGCATAATAAGCGCGGCGACTGATACTCTCTTCTGTCTCCTCGTATAAAGTTTGCGCAATGGTGGCATTGCCGCGCTGAGTCGATAAATCTTTAACCACGACCGTTCTTTCAGTCATCGCTGTGGCAGCGCCTTGGCGGATGGTCAGCTCATCACCGATGCTGATTTCTTTACTGGTTTTGACTCGGCTACCAGCAAAGTGGACTTTGCCGCCTTCAATGGCTTGCTTTGCCAAACTACGTGTACGAAAAAATCTAGCTGCCCATAGCCATTTATCGAGGCGCACCTTTTGTAGCTGCGCAGAGTCTGAATGAGCATTGTTAGACATAATCAAATAGACCCTCTATAAATAAGATTTAGGAAAATAGTAACGTTTATAAGCTGTTTATAATAACCCAGAATAGCTAAGCGCTAATATTACTGGTGTTATTCAATCTGATAAACCACTGGGATAGTAATTCGACCTAGAACAGGCTTTCCATCTATTATAAATGGGTTTAATTTTGCATTTTTAAATGCTGTTAAGGCGTTACTATCCAAACGCTGATCTCCGCTACTTTGAACAATCGATACGTTTGTTATACTGCCATCTTTAGCCACATCAAGGCGAGCGCTTAATTTAAAGGTATCACCAGAGTTATGACGCTTAGCAACACTGTAAGGTACCTTAAGATTAGGTGTTTTTTTCCATGACGCATCGTGCGTAGCAAAAGTCTGTGCATAATACGCAAGCATGTCAGCTTCAGTTTTAACCAAGGTTGTTGACTTATCAACCAGATCGGCTTGTGCATGAGCATAAAATGCCAAAGCACTGACGCATATTAGGGACTTGATTACAAAAGGCATCATAAGATTATTACCGTTATAAGTATTACCGTCATATATAAGTAAGGTATCAAGGCATTTTAAAGCCGAAAAGTAATGTTTTATTTTAAAAATAGCTTATAAGCAATGTTATCAGATACTGGCGTGCAGTCATAACCAATATCTAACAGGGTGTCTTGTAACGCTTTTGAGTTGGTTTCAGATGCTTGAATACCAACCAATACCCGACCATCTGCTGCGCCGTGGTTACGGTAATGGAATAAGGTGATGTTAAAGTCTGAGCCAAGCTTTTCTAGAAAGTTAAGCAAAGCACCAGGACGCTCAGGGAAGCTGACTTTAAAGATATGCTCCTCCTCTAAGTTTGGATGCCCCCCAATCAAATGACGAATATGTGATTTAGCAATATCGTCATCGGTTAAGTCATGAGTATCATACCCTTCAGAGTCCAAGGAGTCAGCGATAATCTTACGCTCTTTATCGCCCTCTTTTAAGGCAATACCGACAAAAATAGAGGCGGGCTCTAATGAGTCAGGTGAGGTGCGATTACGAACACGGTAATTAAACTCGGTGATATTGCGACCTTTTAAGTCTCGGCAAAATTCTAAGAATGCCCCTGTACGTTCAGGAATAGTGACCGCAAAGATGGCCTCTTTTTTCTCACCAATTTCAGTACGCTCTGCGATATAACGCAAACGGTCAAAGTTCATATTTGCGCCAGAGATAATAGCCACACAGTTTTTATCGGTGATATTATGCTTTTCTATATACTTTTTCATGCCGGCTAAAGCAAGCGCACCAGAGGGTTCAACGATGCTACGATTTTCTTCAAATACATCTTTGACCGCGGCACATACCTCGTCATTAGTACAGGTAACGACTTCTTGCTCGATTAATTTGCCTGAGTCATCGCTTTTTTGTAAATTTACTATCTCAAACGGTAGTTCACCAATCTGAGCAACAGCGGTACCATCAACAAATAAGCTTACTTGCGATAACTTAACGCGCTCATTGGCTTCTATCGCCGCTTTTAAGCTGGCTGCACCTTCTGGCTCAACAGCAATGACTTTGACTTGCGGAGCCACGTCACCCAAAAATGCAGCAATACCGGCAATCAGGCCACCGCCGCCCACAGGTACAAATACATATTCCACATCACGCCACTGCTGATTGACCTCAAGTGCAACTGTACCTTGCCCTGCAATGACCAATTCGTCGTCATAAGGCGGAATATAGGTGAGTCCTTCTTTGATAGAACGCTCAATGGCGTATTGGTTAGACACATCAAAGCTGTCGCCATATAAATCCACGTTACCGCCCAATGCTTTGACCGCTTTGACCTTAATATCTGGGGTCGTGGTTGGCATGACGATGGTGTTGTTTAGGCCTAATTTAGCCGCCGAAAAGGCCACGCCTTGAGCATGGTTGCCGGCAGAGGCGCAGATGACACCGCGGGCTTTTTGTTCTTCCGATAATTGGCTAATTCGGTTGTATGCACCGCGTAACTTAAAAGAAAAAACAGGTTGTAAGTCCTCTCGCTTTAAACGAATATCATTATTGAAGCGAGCAGAAAGCTTAGGAGCAAAATCCAGCGGCGTTTGAATAGCAGCGTCATAGACAGTGGCTTGGAGAATATTACGAACCCATTTTGAAAGCATATATCATCCTAAAGTGCAGTTTTAATCAAGTTTTCAATAATAAAGTATTGATGGTTAAGCCTATGCTGTTTTTTATCATCCTGCAAGGTTTAGCCATAAATTATTAATGACAATCTCTTAGGGGATTAATAACTTTTTTTAAAGCAATATCAAGATGATAATTTAGCGTGACAGGGTAGAGCATAAACGAAATACACCGATTGCAAAACTGTTGCTAAAATAGCGGCCTAAATTTGATAAAATACAGCAAGTCGAATCTTATTTTTTGAATAGGCAAGATACTTTACAGTCATATAGATGGGCAAAAGAAATCGGCTTAGAACTACCAACAGATGATGATTGGCATATAGACTCTGAAAGTGAAATACTTATTCATAATCATATATTCGGCAATATACAGACCCCCACATTATTGAATTTTAAAGAAGCAATTAGTGATTTATAAGAGCTGCTAGATATAAAGTTCAATAAAACAATCACTGCCCAATACATTAGTCGGGGCATTAAGAATAAAAAAGCCATCCAAAGTTGGCTCTATGCCTAATATCTGAACAATATACCTTTGTAATTATTTATGGATATTGCTATTTATTTAGTCATTATATAAGTCGTAAGTCACGTTAAAGATACTTCCAATAACCTTCAAGCAAAGCACATAGAGGAACAAATGAGTCAGCAACTAAAGCTTAAACAAGAAGTCGCCAAAGAAGCATTACGCTATATTAATGATGGGATGATTCTGGGTGTTGGTACCGGCAGTACAGTGAATTGTTTGATTGATTTACTACCCAATGTGAATCTAAAAGGAGCCGTGGCCAGCTCAAAAGTCACTCAAGATAAGCTTGAAGCGTTAGGTATCGAGGTGATGGATTTAAACTTCGTGGGCGAGCTTGATTTGTATATTGATGGCGCCGATGAGGTCAATCCTAATCTACAGCTTATCAAAGGTGGTGGCGGTGCATTAACCCGTGAGAAGATTGTTGCTGCGGCTTCTAAAGAGTTTGTGTGTCTGGTAGATGAGAGTAAATGGGTGACTCAACTGGGTCGAGAGTTTCCATTACCGATTGAAGTATTGCCGCAAGCCCGTTCTTATGTGGCGCGTGAACTGGTGAAACTTGGCGGTGAGCCGGTTTACCGTGAAGGCTTTGTGACTGATTATGGCAACCTAATTTTGGATACCTATCATTTGGATATCCCAACCGCACTTGAGATGGAACACACCATTAATAACATCGTTGGTGTGGTATGTAATGGACTGTTCGCTGCCAATCAAGCTGATACTTTATTGATCGCCAAACAAAGCGGCGTAGAGACACTAAAGCGATAATATAAATTGGTTGAAGATACACCAGTAAAATGTGGTTAAATATAAAGGCAAGGTTAAATGATTAACCTTGCCTTTATTTATTAAATTTTATTTTATGACAAGGATGTCGAGATTATGCCATTTATCACCCTCAATAACGCTAAGATTTATTACGAAGACAGCGCTCCTAATAACAACAGCTTACCAGTTGCTCAGCGCAAACCGGTGATGATGTTTGCTCATGGTTTATTATGGAGCACGCATTTATATGACAAACAAGTCGCTCATTTTAGTGATAAGTATCGCTGTATTGCCTTTGATTTTCGTGGTCAAGGTAAGTCTGAAGCCACTAAGTCAGGCTATGATATGGATACGTTAGCCTCTGATGCGATTGCTTTGCTCGAAGCGCTTGATATCGATCAATGTCATTTCGTTGGCTTATCTATGGGCGGGTATGTCGCACAGCGTGTGGCTTTAGAGCGCCCTGATTTACTAAGCTCATTAATATTGCTTGAAACAGGCGCAAGAGCTGAGAGTGATGAGAAAAGAGCAGAGTATAAAAAGCTGATTAAAGCCATACGCATTATAGGTATCAAGCTGATTAGCAAGAAAATCATGTCGATTATGTTTGGCCGCACTTTCATAAATGACAAGTCACGCAAACAAGAGTTTAAGACGTGGGTGACCTATTTAAAGCAGAATGACAAGAAAAGTGCGATTAAAGCGACGCGCGGCGTATTAGAGCGAGCAGAGGTTTTAAGCCGCTTAAATGAGATTAAGTTACCGGCGTTGGTTGTGGTGGGTGATGAGGATGTCGCAACACCTTATGAAGAAGCGCAGCTGATGCATTTTGCGATTAAAGGCTCTAAACTTGCCGTGCTTCAAGGGGCGGGACACAGTTCACCTGTTGAAGCACCAGAACAATTAAATAAGGTGCTAGAGACGTTTTTAGCGCTTAGCTGATTTTAATCTTATCTTTGAGTAAGAATTCCATCAGCGCTTTTTGCGAATGCAATCGGTTTTCTGCTTCATCCCAGACCACAGAGCGTGGGTCGTCTAGCATATCGTGGGAAATCTCTTCACCGCGGTGTGCCGGCAAGCAGTGCATAAATAACACTTCTGGATCGGCTTTATCGAGCATAGATGGCGTTACTTGATAAGGGGCGAAGCGGCGGGCACGGGTGTTTTGCTCGCTTTCTTGTCCCATACTTGCCCATACGTCAGTGACAATCAAATGCGCATCTTTTGCCGCATCTTGTACATCATCGACTAGGGTAACGCAGTGTTTGAACTTATCAAGCAAATCAGGATCTGGCTCAAAGCCATAAGGCGCAGCCACTCTTAATTCAAAACCAAACTGATTGGCCGCTGTCATAAACGATGAACACATATTATTACCATCGCCAACCCAAGTGACGATTTTATCTTGGATACTGCCGCGATGCTCGTAATAGGTCTGCATATCAGCCAATAGCTGGCAGGGATGAAAATCATCGGTTAAGGCATTGATAATAGGCACAGAAGAGTATTCAGCAAACTTCTCGACCTTTTCGTGCTCAAAGGTACGAATCATAACGATATCAACCATGCTAGAGATAACGCGAGCAGAATCTTCAATAGGCTCACCGCGTCCCAATTGCGTGTCTTTTGGTGATAGGAAAATAGCGTGCCCACCAAATTGACCCATACCAGTCTCAAATGAAATACGCGTTCGTGTTGACGATTTCTCAAAAATCATACCCAAAGTACGGCCCACAAAAGGCTGATACACTTCGCCGGCGTGCTGCATTTCTCGAAGCTCACTGGCTCGTTTAATAAGTGCTTCTAGCTCGGTTGGAGACAAATCAAGAAGAGTTAAAAAATGACGCACGCTCATGGGACTCTCTTTAAGTTAATAATCAACAGGTTGGTCGATAATAATCAGGGTAATAAATTAGGAAAACATCCAGTATAGCGAAATTTATAGCGATGTGAAAATATTTAAAGCACAATTATTAAATAACCTTTCTAGCAGGTCGCTGAGTAATTCGGCACAGTAGCTCATAACCAATAGTATTGGCGGATTTTGCAATCTCATCAACGCTCGGCTCATCCTTTGAGCTATCGCCCCATAAGGTCACGGGACTGGAGAAAGTTGGCTTAGGGACGCCCGTTAAGTCAATGGCAATCATATCCATGGCGACGCGGCCAATGACAGGGCATCGATACGTCTTGCCGTCTTGATGTAAGCTGACCCAAGCTGACTCATCGATGACACGTGGGTAGCCGTCACCATAGCCGATACTGACAATGCCTTTGAGCATATCGCAGCTTGCCTTAAAGCGGCTGCCATAACCGACTGACGCCCCTGCAGCTATCTGATGTACTGCCATGAGGCGTGCCTCAAAAGTCATTACTGGCTTTAAATTAAGCTCATTCGCGGATTGTTCGCTGACAGGTGAGCTGCCATAAAGCATGATTCCTGGGCGTACCCAATCAAAATGACATTCTGGAAAGTTGATAATACCGGCAGAGTTGCATAAAGAGGCTTTAACATTGGCATTTACCTCAGTACGTAATTCGCTTAATATGCGCTTAAAGATTTGAATCTGATCTTGGTTTGAGGGATGCTCGGGCATATCCGCATTGGCAAAATGACTGGTCAGAATAAGCTGATAACCAGCCTGTGTTAACTGTTTAGCCATTTGGGTAATCTCATGCGCTTCAAAACCAATACGGTTCATACCGGTATTGAGCTTTAGCCAAATGGTGCGACTTGGCGACCCTGATTCAGGCACATGATGGATGGCCCAATCGGCTTGATCTTGATTATGAACAATGCTTTGACACTGCGCCTCAACCGCTTGTTGCCATTCGGCTTCACTGAACACGCCTTCGATGAGAACCAAACCTTTCTGCCAACCTAACTGGCGTATCTGTAACGCTTCCTCAAAACATGCCACACCCAATGCACCGGCGTCTTTTAATGCATTTAAGCAGTTTTCGATGCCATGACCATAAGCATTAGCTTTGACCATCGCCAGTATCTTAGTGTCTGTTGGCACTGTATCAATGACTTGTTGTAGGTTATGGGTTAAAGCAGCAGAATCTATGGTTATGGTGGCAGTACGCATCGTTATACTCACTCAAGAATTAGGCCAAGCCCATGGCACGATAAACAATGGGCTTAATGTGAAGGTAAATGTTAATGCATTTTGACTGTTAATAATGAATAATAGCAGCGCTTAACTGATAGGCTGATCTAGCCAACAATACGCCACAATACAAACAGCACGGCAATGATATAGAAAATAGGCGATAGCCAACCGATGACTTGGGTCGCAATAGCCACACTGACCACAAAGCCAGCTAAGGCAATCCAGTCGCGGCGTCTGTCGTTTAACATATCAGCGCGGATTTGCTGAATTTCACGCAGCTGTTGATCTTGACGCGAGCCTTGAGAGGCCATACTTTGCAAGCTTTGATCAATCAATTTAGGAATCTGAGTGGTCGATAGCATCAGCTCTGGCAGCTGCTCGCGTAATTCACGCATATTACGTGCAGGGTCTAGCTGCTCTTTAACCCAGCTGGTCAAAATCGGTTTGGCCAGTGACCAAATATCAAGCTCGGGGTATAAGTCACGACCTAAACCCTCGACATGAACTAAGGTCTTAAGCAGTAGCATTAACTGAGGCGGAATACTCATATGATGACGGCGCGCAATATCCAAAATTTGCATCAACACGCCAGCAAAATCAATCTCATTAATAGGCTTTAACACCATCGGTGCAACCGTACGGCGCATATCACGGGTAAGGGCATGTTTATCAGTATTGGGCGGTATCCAGCCTGCACGGCTAACGATATCGACCAGATTGGCAAAGTTATTATTCATCACTGCAAGCAGCATACGCGCCACAATCATTTGGTCGTCACGGGACAGCTCACCCATAATGGCACAATCAAGACCAATATAGCGTGGATAATGGCGATAAGGCTCAGGCGTATCTGGTGGCAAGGTTTCAACAAACACGTTGCCGGGATGCATATCAGCATGGAAGAAGTTATCACGGAATACTTGGGTAAAGAAGATGGTCAGGCCTTTTTCGGCCAGTGCCGCGCGGTCATAGTCTAATTCATCAAAGACTTGCGTTTGCGAGATAGGCACACCATGGATGCGCTCCATCACCATAACGTTTTTGGACGCATCATACACTTCAGGCACATACATCATGGTCGAGCCTAAGAAGTTATTACGCATCTTAGTGGTGTTGTCCGCCTCAAAGGTTAAATCAAGCTCATTGAGCATAATCTGGCGATAATCTTCGACTACCTCGATAATTCGCACTGCTCGAGCCGCTTCAATACGTGCTGAGGTCCACTGAGCGATATCTCGTAGCAATTCAAAATCAGCGACAATGCGCTCACGAATATCAGGTCTGACGACTTTGACGACTACTTCGCGCCCATCATGTAGGGCAGCGGTGTGTACCTGTGCGATAGAGGCTGCAGCTAATGGCTTAACATCAAAACGGGCAAATAACTGGTCAATCGACTGACCCAGTCCATGCTTTTTGTCTTCAATTTGGGCGATAGCGATACTGACATCAAACGGTTTGACGCGGTCTTGCAGCTGCACTAATTGGTCAATAATTTCAGGGGTCACTAAATCACGGCGGGTCGATAACAATTGTCCTAACTTTAAGAATAGGGTGCCCATCTCCTCAAGTGCCAACTTGACGCCATTTGGTTGATGCTTCTCACCCCACGCGGCTGGATGCGACTTAATCATACGAGCCACGGATTGTAGCTGCGGGGCATCTTCCAGCGGTAAATGGGTGTCTAGGCGGTGTTTGGCGGCAATGCGCCACAGTTCAAGCAAGCGTTTTCGGTGAGTTAGCAACATAGTCAGAGTGATTCACTAAAGTCATAAGGATGGTTAATATCATACCACGGCAAGGCTCATTTAAGAATAAAGCGGGAATCGGAATAGCAACAAATTTCGACTCATCGGCGTTTATACTCAAACATTTATTCTGCTTATAAAAAAGACCCTATCACAATAGTGACAAGGTCTTTTGATAACGTTGTTTTAATTAAATCCAGTCTCATTAAGCGCTCTAATCAAGAGTAGGGCGTTAAGTTTTTAAACTAAGGCTGATTTTTAAGACGTGCTTGCTCGGCCTTAATCATTGCCAGACGCGCCTCTTCACGCTCGACATCGGCACGCAGTTTTAATAATTGCTGCTTTAAGTCATTGGCCTCCGCTTGCATAACAGGGTCTTCGGGGGCATTACCTGCCACGTCATTGGCCCAATCTGCAACATCATTAAAAGCATGCTTTGCAGTATGGCTAACATTGCCTTTTAGGGCTCTGATTAATAAACCCAATTGGCTGGCAAGCGATGTGCCGATTAAGGGCTCAAGCTGGGCAGCAATATCCGGATTAAAGCCTGAAATAAGCTGCTTCACCTGCATTAAGACCTTGTAGTCGCCTTCAATAGGTAAGTTGCCGGACGAATCACGCATTAAATTTAGCAGCTCAGCCGGGTTGTCAACCTTAATAGTGCAGTCAGGAAGCGTATGACCGGTCGCTGCATAATGCTGCTGTGCTTGGTCACGCTCGGTATCAGAGGTATTACCTGGAGTTTCAAACACACTGCTTGGCGTACTAACCGGTTCAAAACGGACATGATCGTCATTAAAGAGTACGTCAATACGAAACTCAGGTTTGGCCATATCTAAGCGCAGCACTTTACCTGATAGAGGTGTTAAGCCAGACTTAGTTATGCTGTCACTTAAAATAGCGAAGTTAATAAGTTTCTCTACGCCTGTCAAAATTAGAACCGTAATCATAGTACACTGCCTGAAATAATGTGTTTCACTTTAAAAAATTTGTTCAATGGGGTAACTAAATAGCACGCTATTTCTTAAACCCACGGTGTACTGCGACGATACCTGCGGTTAGATTATGATAATCACAATTTACAAAGCCTGCATTTTCCATCATGCCTTTAAGGGTCTGCTGATCTGGATGCATACGAATAGATTCTGCTAGATACTGATAGCTCTCTGCATCATTAGCAACCAATTTACCCATTAATGGCAATGCGGTAAATGAGTACAAGTCATAGGCTTTTGATAGCGGCTCAAAGATAGGCTTAGAGAACTCTAAAATCAGCAGACGGCCACCTGGTTTTAACACACGGTACATAGAGCGTAATGCCGCATCTTTGTCCGTTACGTTACGCAGACCAAAGCTGATAGTTAATAAATCAAAGCTTTCATCTTCAAATGGCGCAAGTGTTTCTGCATTGGCTAAAACAAAATCAACGTTATTGCAGCCCGAGTTAATCAAACGCTCACGGCCGACATCAAGCATGGCTGCGTTAATATCAGACAATACCACTTTACCAGTACGACCCACTTCACGGCTAAAGGCCTTGGCTAAATCGCCAGTACCGCCTGCTATATCTAATACATGTTGGCCGGCACGCACACCAGATAAGCTAATGGTATAACGCTTCCAAAGGCGATGAATACCAAATGACATCAAATCATTCATAATGTCGTATTTCTTGGCAACCGAGGTAAATACATCCGCAACTTTTGCCTGTTTTTCGGCTTTTTTCACTTTTTTATAACCAAAGTGAGTCTCTTCTAGGCCGTCTGTGTCAGGCGTATGCGGGTTATTAATATCATCTTTGGGATTGAACTTAACATAACCGGATTGACCAGTGCTGGCTTCAATAGAGTTAACTGGCTGAGTCGCTGACTCTGTAGCACCTGTAGTTTGATTATTGGTTTGGCTATTAAAAGGTCGGGTGGTTTGTTGACCTTGTGGTGTGCCGGCAGGCAGTTCGGTTACATCGCTAAACTCATCATTTAGCACGCTGCTTATTTGAGCCCCTGATTGTAGAGATTGCCGCACTTGGGCATTGGTTTGTTGATTGTGCTTAATGGTTTGCTTAACCAAGTCATTTTGCAAATCTTGGGTGCTGCTGTTTTGGTTATCTGGGTTTGTATTATCGTTATTATTAGATTGACTCATTATAGATCCTGATTGTCATAATAGGTGGCGCGTTACGGTGGTATGGTTTATTAACGCATACGCAGCGTACACTAGAGATGTACTTAATGAATAGAGGCGTTGGGCTTAACTTGGCTTATGGACGTCATCAATGATTTGTAGTTCACGCTCAGCGAATGGGTCAATAAAGCTGCTCACACTCTTAAGTGGTTTCATTGCTGCAAAACCTGCGCCAATAAAATCATATAAAGGCTGAAGGCCATGTTGATAGGCTTTTTTCTTCGCCAGTTTAAAACCTTTTTGTAGAATAAAAGAGTTTAAGTATTTGTCAGTGCGGTAGCACACTTGCTTTAAGTCAGCAATTTGTTGACGGCGGGCATCAGCAGCATCCACAGCACGGTAAGCGGTATGCATATTTTCTTCATTAACCGCTAAATCGTTTTCAAGCAGCCACTTTGCTAAATCTAAATCAAGTTTGGTAGAGTTAATGGCAGTTTCTACGCCAAGCGTCCCTGTCTCTAGCGCAGCAGTTGGAGCGTATTTCTCAAGTTTACGGGCTTTAGGTACGATTTTTTCTAATTGACTAACGATTTCACCTAAGGTTTCGCCGCCATATAGATGGTTTAAAAAGTACTCTGCCATTGGTTTGTTTTTAGGCTCTGCAAATAACCCGGCATGGGTTTTGCGCATACGATCTTTTTGCCAGTTTTGTACTTGCGATAATTTTTCTGCAAGCTCTGGATTGTTATGATGCGGCAGTTCCCAAAATTCTTTTAAATGAACACTTAAGTCAGATAATGCTGACATACATAAACTCCTAAAATGGGTTGGCGATAAGACTTTAAAACATAATATCGTAAATAAGCAGACAAATATATGGATTTTACGAATCGTTATAAGTGGCAGATAGCATGAGGCTCATAATAGAGCATGCCAAAGCATTAAATAGCCATATTTCGACACTAAGCTTAATCCGTTACTTAAAGCATATTTCATAACTGCAATAATTAACTATTATAATAAATATTATACCCGTTACCATGGCAGTCGACGAGTCGGGGTTAAAATCAAGCCCCATTAGCATTAATAGTTCGTTATAAATTAGTACTATGTTTTTAGAATTAAGATGATTTTTAAATGAACGTTTAGAATAACAAGGCGCAGGTTATTGGTGCGTCACTGAATAGCGCAGCCTAATAGCTATGATAAAGTACGCCCATAATAACCCATCAAAATGAAAATAAAATGACCGACACAAAGGATAATGCAATGTCTAAAAACAAGAACAGTGATAACAAAGAGATTATCATCAACGCTGATCCGCTAAGCCATTTTCACATGGATGAAGATGAGCTGCGCTTAGAGTTAGTAAAAGCGCAATATGCACTGCGCGAAACTCGACAGCAAGGTCAAGCCACTGGGCTTTTGGTGCTGGTTAATGGGATGGAGTTATCCGGTAAAGGTGCTGCGGTGACTCAGTTAAGGCAGTGGGTCGATCCAAGATTATTAAATGTAGAGGCAAGCATAGGCTCAGTGCCTAGCCAGTTTGAGCCTATCTGGCAAGTACATGCGGCCAAGTTGCCACGCCATGGCAATATTACCGCTTATTTCGGTAATTGGTATGCCGATCTTATCGAAGGCGCTTTGCAGTTAATGCAAGATGAAAAAAAGTCTAAATCCGATGATGAGGTAGCAAAGTGGGAAGCGTATCTGTGTACTCAGCTAAAAATATTGTCTGAATTTGAAGCTGACTTGGTGAATAACCATACAAAACTCTTAAAGTGCTGGTTCCATATTGACGAAGAGACCCTAAAAAATCGCTTAAAAGATGACAGAGAAGATCCAGAGTGGCTATACCACATGGACTGGCAGGATAAAAAGAAAGTCAAACAGTTTAATGAAATTGCCAGAATCATCCTAAGCCAGCAAAACGACTGGGTTATTATTGATGGTAGTGATGAGGGCAAGAAAGCCAGCGATAAATCTTATAAGGACCAAGGCTTTAACGAAGAGGCGAATGTGCGTTTTTGCCATGAAGTGTTGCATGCCACCCAGTCGGCATTGTTAAGCAGTCAGCAAAATGACAGCACACATCCAGTTGTGGCCACCATTTCACGTAATATCAATGCTGCCTTTTCTTGGGCAGATGTGCCAGACAAGCTGACCGATATCGATGATCCGGATATGGCAAAGTCTGATTACCAGAAGAAGCTGGCCAAACAACAAGCCCGATTTGCCGACTTGGTTCGTGCGCGTGCTGATAGCGATAAAGAGGGCAAGAATCATCATATTATCTTTGCCTTTGAAGGTATGGATGCGGCAGGCAAGGGTGGTTCTATCAAACGCTTGGTATCTCCGTTAGATCCGCGTGAGTATCAGATTTACAATATTTCTGCACCAAGTCAAACGGAGCTCCAGCATCCTTATTTGTGGCGTTTTTGGCAACGCTTGCCAGAGTTTTCACCATCGCCAAAAGAAGAGCGTTTAAGCCGTGTTGCGATTTTCGATAGAACTTGGTATGGACGCGTGTTGGTAGAACGTATTGAGGGCTTTGCCAGTGAAGCGGCTTGGCAACGTGCGTACGATGAGATTAATCGTATGGAGCGTGATTTGACCGATAAAGGCACGATTGTTATCAAATACTGGCTAGCAATTGATAAAAAAGAGCAGCTTGAGCGCTTTGAAGATAGAAAAGAGACACCGCACAAGCAGTTTAAGCTGACCGATGATGACTGGCGTAACCGTGATAAATGGCATGACTATGTGCAAGCTGCGGCAGATATGCTGGCACGTACCAATACCAAGTATGCTCCGTGGCATGTGGTTGCTACCAATGATAAGCGTACTGCCCGATTGGCGGTTCTAGATCATGCTATCGCTCAGCTTGAGAAAGTCATCGACGTTTGATGAAAGTCAGGTCTAAAAACAGCGGTTTTAAGTTGGCAGCGACGAGGGTATAATATGCACAATTTATTTTAAGGCATTTAATCTTTACGTCATAATAATGATGTAAGGCGCCTTTATTCAAGATGTCAAGGTTAGCATGAACACTACGACAGGTTAGCGCTGTTGCATATGACAGTCATACCGATAGTGATGGCTAGATTGCCTAGCGACTGTCTTGAACAAACCGACTTACTATAACTTCATTGAAACCCCGATATTTCGGGGTTTTACATTTCTTTATCATTCGATTGGCTCAGAAATCTCATGCTTCCAAAGTCCACTACTACGCAAAATACTCAGTTCAAAGGTTCAACAAAAGCGAATGTGTCTTTTGGTATTATCTTATTTGCTATTACCGCGTATTTTATGTGGTGGGGTCTTGATTATACCAATCACCACCAAGTCATATTGTTCATTGTCGCCACCTTGTTCGGTATTTTTATGGCCTTTAACATCGGCGGTAACGATGTGGCCAACTCTTTTGGCACTTCGGTGGGTGCGGGTACCCTGTCTATACCTCAAGCATTGGCCGTTGCAGCTATCTTCGAGGTTTCAGGTGCGGTTATTGCCGGTGGTGAGGTGACTGATACCATCCGTAAAGGCATCGTTGATTTAAATGGTTTGCCGGTGACGCCCAATCAGTTTATTTACGTGATGTTATCGGCACTTATTGCAGCGGCGTTCTGGCTTTTGTTTGCAACCAAAAAAGGTCTGCCGGTATCGACGACGCACTCTATTATCGGTGGTGTGGTCGGTAGTTCAATCATCATGGGTATCCAGATAGGCGGTACAGACTTAGCACTGTCTACCGTACACTGGGATCAAGTGGGTCAAATTGCTCTGTCTTGGGTGTTGTCTCCTTTGTTAGGTGGGGCGCTGGCTTATGCGCTGTATAGCCAAATTAAAATTAACATTTTGGCGTATAACGACCGAGCAGAAGAGCGTGTTAGAGAGTTAAAAGCGGCCAAAAAGGCGCTAAAGAAACGCCACAAAGAGTGGATTAATGAGTTAGCAGAGTCGTTGCAAGTCTCTTACACCTCTAAGATGGTACGAGACCAAGAGATTTATAAAGATGAGGACACCGAGCGTGATGATTTAGAGACAGATTACTATCAAGAGTTATATGATATTGAGCGTGAGCGTAGCAATCTTGATACGCTTAAAGCCATTCGTCAATGGGTACCTATGATTGCCGCGATGGGCGGTATGGTAATGACCGCTATGGTCGTATTCAAAGGCCTTAAAAACGTCGATATGAGCCTATCAACGCTACATAGCGTGTTGGTCATGGGTATGGTAGGTGCTTTAATTTGGCTAACCACCTTTATTTATACGAAGAGTATTAAAGGTAAACAAAAGGAAGACCTAACTCGAGCTACTTTTATCTTATTTAGTTGGATGCAAGTATTCACTGCCGCCGGTTTTGCTTTTAGTCATGGTGCTAACGATATTGCGAACGCAGTCGGTCCGTTTGCGGCTATTATGGATGTGATTCGTACCAATACTATTTCTAGTGAAGCCGCGGTGCCAAGCCCTGTTATGATTACCTTTGGTGTGGCGCTTATTGTGGGCCTATGGTTTATCGGTAAAGAAGTTATCCAAACGGTTGGTACCAACCTTGCGCAAATGCACCCTGCATCAGGTTTCTCAGCGGAATTATCAGCAGCGGCGGTAGTGATGGGCGCGTCTATGCTTGGTTTACCGGTTTCTAGTACCCACGTTTTAGTTGGTGCGGTATTGGGTATTGGTATGGTCAATAAGAACACTAACTGGGCACTGATGAAGCCAATTGGTATGGCATGGGTTATTACCTTGCCGGCAGCTGGAGCTATGTCGGTTGTCAGCTATCTGATTTTAAGCAATATCTTTTAATTCGATAAATAGGCATCCTTAAATGTAGGCCAGAAGATAAATGACATAAGTATAAACAATAGAAAGCCCTCAAAGTGAGGGCTTTCTTATTTACTAACACATTGCGAATAGCATCTTGTTGATGAGGGCTATATTAGCAATTACACGTTATTGCCGTGTTGTTTTTGCTGAATATTTTTAGCCAGTCTATAACACTCATTAATGTGATCATTAGCGATTTTCTTAAAGATCATATAACCCATAGATGCAGCAACCAATTGGCCACCTAATGGTATAAACTTAGTGACCTGTTTGGCAACGATACGACCGCCGTAACCTTGAACGGTCTTTTTAACCACACCGCGAGTAGCCATTAAGCCTGCGAAATCAACAGCACGATCTTTCATCTCTTTCCAGTGAACTTCTTTGGCTTCTAAATCAATAGCAGATTCACGCCCAGAGATAAGACCAAAACGCTCACTGATTTCTGGTAGAAGCTGAGTTAAGATACCAGCATCGATAGCTACATCAATAAATGGTACAGGAATGATTGCAGCGCCTGCAGAATATTTAGCACGGCTTTTAACTAGCTTTTGGCACTCTTCTTTAACTTTTTCTAGATCCAAATCTGGATCAATCGTTTCTGGTAGTTTTTCTGCTGCAGGAAGCGTTTGCATAAAGTATCCTTATAATTAGGGTGAATAAGAGATGAGTAGACAAATAGGTTTGACTTAAAATATTAATATGGCTCACTAATAATAGATAATGGCATAAATAATAAAGCCAAACCTTCTTATCTTAATCTTTGATATGAAAAACAAAGTTTGAATTAAATTTGTTATTTATTTTAAAGAACTGGCTTAAGCACTCAAGTGGCAGTTTGTATCTTAGTCCCGTGATACGCTTAAGTTTTGTAAATATATGACCATTTTATTTTAAAAGTGGTGGGTTTGCTATAACTGCACTGATATAAATACCGTAACGTCACAAGTAAGCTCTGACTATTAAACTTAAATAGTGAACCATTTAGACATTTAAAATCCTTTTGCACTTCTTTTTAGAGTAAATAAAACCCTATGTTAAATTTGACCCCTCGTTATACTGGTAAATTACCCGATGATTTACCTGAATCCTTAGTACCTGTTCATGAACAAATGCCAACGCTTGCTCGTCTATTTTTAGGACGCGGTATTCAATCGACCAAAGAGTTGGACTACTCTTTATCCTCCCTGCTACCTGCAGAAGGGCTGCGTGATATCGATAAAGCGGTGCAATTATTAGATGAGGCGATAGAGACCGGACAGCGTATCTTGATTGTCGGTGATTTTGATTGCGATGGGGCAACCAGTACTGCCATTATGATGCGTGTGCTTAAAGAGATGGGCGCCAATGTCGACTATGTGGTGCCAGACCGCTTTAAATATGGCTATGGCTTAACGCCTGAGATTGTACAGCTAGGTATTGACGAGTATCAGCCAGACGTTATTGTCACCGTTGATAATGGTATCTCTAGCCATGAAGGCGTAGATAAGGCCATAGAGAATGAGATTACCGTTATTATTACCGACCATCATTTGACAACTAAAGCCACGCCTAATGCAACCGCAGTCGTCAATCCAAATCAGTTAGAATGTGATTTTAGTAGTAAAGCTTTAGTTGGCGTTGGGGTGGCGTTTTATCTATTGGGACGATTGTCAAAATATCGCCGTGATGCTGGCCGCTCAAGTGTGCAAGTTAGCCGTTATTTGGACTTAGTCGCATTGGGTACAGTAGCTGATGTTGGGGTGCTCGACCATAATAATAGAACTCTGGTCAGTCACGGCTTAGCAGCGATTAAAGCAGGCCGCTGCTCTTTAGGTATCCTAGCGATATTAGAGATGGCAGGCCGTGACCCACAAAAAATGAGTGTACAGGATTTTGGTTTTGTCATTGGACCACGTATTAATGCCGCAGGGCGCATGGATAATATGCGTATTGGTATTGAGTGTTTAATAGCCGATGACATGACCGAGGCCAAGCGTTTGGCATTCGAGCTTGATAAGTTAAATAAAGAGCGCCGCCAAGTCGAAGGGGGTATGCGTGAGCAGGCGGATGACATATTACGTCAATTGCAAAATCAAGCTGATTTAGATGAAGCTGCTAATACAAATAATCAGTCTGAGCCTCAAGATGATAAGAAGGAGTCTAAGCCGCGTAGTGTACTGCTGTATCAAGATGATTGGCATCAAGGCGTGATAGGCATTGTTGCGGGGCGTCTAAAAGAGTCCTACTATCGTCCAGCGATTATCTTTGCACCGGCAGATGCTGGAAGGCTTGGTCCTGAAGATGCAATTAAAGGGTCTGCACGCTCAATCCCAGGTATTCATATACGTGATGCCATTGAAAGCATTGCGGAGAGTCATCCAGAGCTGATTACTCATTTTGGTGGACATGCGATGGCAGCAGGCTTAACCCTTAAGAAAAAGAATTTTGAGGCATTCAGCGTAGCTTTTAACAAGCTTATGGACACCATTGATGCCTCAGTATTTCAAGAAGAGAAATTTACTGATGGGGAGCTGCTAGCGCAGGACTTTAGCTTACAGTTTGCCGATGCCTTGACTCATAGCCATATTTGGGGTCATGGTTTTGTGCCACCGCAATTTGATGGGGTGTTTGAGGTATTAAGCTTTCGAATACTAAAAGATAAGCATTTGAAGTTCTCACTTAAGTATCCCGGTGTGCAATATCCTATCGATGCCATTTGGTTTAACTATGATGACGAGAAATGGGATTATCGTGCCAAAGAGGTGCATATTTTATATGAGATGGATATCAATGAATGGAATGGCAATCAAAGCATCCAGCTGATGGTCAAAGAGCTTGCAGTGGCATCGATTGTGCCATGATAGCTTAATCAAGGGTCATTAATATGGATGGTCACATATGTGGAATAGTGACAAGCTATTTTACTAAGCGAATAGAGGGTAGATGCCAATCAAAAACAATGGCCAGTACCCTGACTAAAAAGATAAAACCCAAGGTTAATAAATCATTCATCCCAGGGTCTATACCAAAACGTGCCATTAAGAAGTAAAAACAGGAACCCAAAACGCTGGCAGTGATATAAATCTCTTTTTGTAATACCAAAGGGATTTCATTACAAATAATATCGCGTATTAACCCGCCGACAATAGCGGTACAGACACCCATTAATACAGCAACTACTGGGTCCACGCCTTGTGATAAAGCGACTTTTAATCCAATCACACTAAAGGCCGCCAGTCCAACTGCATCAAATAATTTCACCGCATTATCAATCTTATGATACAGGTGAAAGAATATCTGTAGTATCAGCGAGGTTAGGGTAATAACAATGAGATAGTTTAAGTCTGTCATCCAAAATAGAGGGTGACGGTCTAACACCACATCACGGATGGTGCCTCCACCAATGGCGTTTGCCATTGATACCAAAATACAGCCTGCAATATCAAAGCCTTTATGCTGAGCCAATAGCGTTCCTGCAATTGCACAAGCAATGACGCCAATCATATCGAAAAGATAGATTAACATGTCAGGGTTAATGAAATAATTGGGCATGTTTGGTCACATTAATTGGTTAGTTAGTCATAAAAGCAATGGTTAGGTTTTAAACAAATTAAAAGGCCTCTTTATCAAGAGACCTCTTATTCTGCAAAGGGTTATCGGCTGACTTATCGGTAACTTATTTTAAAACACGTAATCCCGGTTTGTTCTCACGTTTTGGTTTGGCTTTACTCGCAGCAGGCTTAGTTTTGGCCGTTTGCGTGTTGTCTGATTCTTCAGGCGTATAGTTATCGTATTCAGTCGGATCAAACGGCATCACGATGGATTGGTTTTCTTTGGCAAAGATAGCCAATACCGCTTTCATTGGAATCCACAGCTCACGAGAGACACCACCAAAACGTGCATTAAAATTAATATAATCATTATCTATGTTCATATTACCAGTAGCTTGACTGGCGATATTCAATACAATCTGTCCGTTTTGAACATGCTCGGTAGGAATAACCAAATTATCTTGAGTAGCATCGACCAATAAATAAGGGGTTAGGGCATTGTCTTGTAGCCATTCATAAAAAGCACGAATCATATAGGGACGAGTAGGGGTTAACTTTAATTCTTGCTCTAACATAATGACCTCATCTGTATTTTTATATTAAATTCTATTTTACTTATTAGGGAATGCTTGAAAACTATAGATTAAATATCGTGCTGAATGCTAGGGACTGAATAAGGATTAGTCCAAAGTTTTAATAAAGCTTTCACGCTCAAATATACGCTTTTGATAATCCATTAATGGACGTGTTAAGTGAGTAGGCAACTCGATACCCATCTCATCCAAGCGGTATAACATGGTGCCTAATAATACATCACACCAACCGAATTCGTCAGACATAAAGTAAGTTGATTGTCCAAAAACAGGGGAGAGCGTAACAAGCGCATCACTTAATTTACGGTGTGCTATTGTTGCTTGCTCAGGATTAATACTGTCTTTATGAGTCAGTAATATTCTGCCAAGTTTAAGCCAATCATTCTGAATGCGCCATGCCAATTGCCGTTGAACCGCTTTTAGTTTTGGTGTGTCAGGCAGCAGTTTATGACCATGATATCTTTCTTCCAAATATTCAAAGATAACATTTAATTCATAAAGGCTTAGGTCGCGATGCGTCAATACCGGTAGGGTGTTATACGGATTTAATTGACGTAAATCTTCAGGGCGCTCACTATCAAGGAGCGATAAATAGTATTTCAGCTGTTTTTCAGCCAACAAAAACCGGATAACATGGCTATCGTAGCCATCATCGGCATACAACACAAGCTGGCTATCAGGAATGTCTTTAGGATCAATCATACACGACATAGGGCAATAAGTAGACTAGCATCGTAACGAAACTGGGGGCGTTAATCAATAGCATAATACTTAACAGTACTATTATAAACCGCTTTAAAAACAGTGTGAGAGGATTAATAGATGATAAAGCCATCATAGACTAAAAATGTGCCAGATAGGCAATAATCAGCCAAAAAAAAGAGATGATAGTTAATATCATCTCTTTTTTAGTATTTGGCTTACTATTTATTGATAGGTAGAAGCGCTTATTTAACGTCTTTCCAGAATTCTTTGTTTAATAAGTATACTGGAATTAATAGTACCAATAAGAACAAGATAACAAAGAAGCCATAACGTTGGCGGTCTTCACGAACTGGCTCGGCCATCCAAGCCATAAAGTTCACTAAGTCGCCCACACGGCTACGATACTCTTCTTCACCCAACTCATTTTGCAAGTTAAGTAAAACGTGAGGCATTGCAGCGTTTTTAAGTACTAAGTTGTTAGCACCCCAAGGGCGGCTAGGGTCTTCATAGAAGCTTAATAGGTAAGTGTAAACCCAGTCATCACCACGTAAACGAGTTTCTAAAGATAAGTCAGGTGGCGGAGCACCGAACCAACCCGCTTGAATCTCAGGGTCAATACCGTTATTAATGTGATCACCAATTTGGTCGGAGGTGACCAATAAGTACTTCTCAACCAATTCAGGTGGAATCTCTAAGTCCTGAGCAATACGTGAATGACGTACGTATTTAGCAGTATGACACCCAGCACAGTAGTTCATAAACATGGTCGCGCCACGTTGTAATGACCCCTTATTACCAAAATCAATAGGGGCAGTACTACAAGCTAGATGCTCTTCCACACCTTCTGCATTTGTAAATGTACCACAACCATGTCCACCTGCTGCTTGAGCTGAGGTGGTGGCTGCAAGTGCCATAGCAACACCAAAGCCAAATCCGGTCAATGATTTAGTTAAAGCACTCATTAGTGACCTCCAGTAACGCGTTCAGGTGGCTGCTTACAAGTCTCAATTGATGTATAAATTGGCATCAATAGGAAATATAAGAAGTACAAGATAGTAAAGACACGGCCCATGATTGTATTAACTGGAGTAGCAGGTGCCACACCTAAATAACCCAATACCAAGAAGCTAACCACGAAGATACCTAAAGCAATTTTAGATAAGATACCTTTGTAACGAATAGACTTCACAGGTGAACGGTCTAACCAAGGCAATAAGAACAACATGGCAATCGCACCGCCCATAGCAATAACACCACCTAACTTATCAGGTACCGCACGTAAGATTGCGTAGAATGGTGTGTAGTACCAAACTGGTGCAATGTGTTCTGGTGTTTTCAGTGAGTTAGCCACTTCAAAGTTTGGTTTTTCTAAGAAGAAACCACCGCCTTCTGGGAAGAAGAATACCACAGCAAAGAAGATGATAAAGAATACCACGATACCAACCATGTCATGCACAGTGTAGTAAGGATGGAATGGAACACCGTCTAAAGGTACGCCATTTTTATCTTTAAGCTTCTTAATATCAACGCCATCAGGGTTATTTGAACCAACATGGTGTAGGGCCACTAAGTGAATAAATACTAAGCCAACTAATACCAGTGGAATTGCCACAACGTGAAGAGCGAAGAAACGGTTTAGGGTAATACCAGAGATTAGATAGTCACCACGAACCCATTCAGCAAGGCCGTCACCAATAACAGGAATAGCCGCAGGTAAGTTAAGAATAACCTGAGCACCCCAGAATGACATGTTACCCCAAGGAAGTAGGTAGCCGAAGAAGCCTTCTGCCATTAGACATAGGTAGATACCCATACCAATCAACCAGATAAGCTCACGAGGCTTCTTATACGAACCATAGAGCATACCGCGGAACATATGGAGGTAGACCACTACGAAGAAAGCAGAGGCACCGGTAGAATGCATATAACGAATCAACCAGCCGCCTTTGACATCACGCATGATGTATTCAACAGAGGCGAATGCGCCTTCAGCACTTGGGTTAAACATCATCGTTAGCCAAATACCAGTTACTAGCTGGTTGACTAATACGATCATCGACAAAACACCAAAAAAGTACCAAAAGTTAAAGTTCTTTGGCGCGTAGTACTTTGACATATGATATTCATATGTCTCAGTTGCAGGGAAGCGGGCATCAACCCAATTCATCATTTTTTTACCAAAGCTCATGATTATGCCTCCCCGACAGTTAAGATAGAACCATCAACACTGTATTCTGGTACTGCTAGGTTAAGCGGAGCAGGTACACCACTGTATACACGGCCAGCTAAGTCATATTTTGAACCATGGCAGGGACAGAAGAATCCACCAAACCAACTATTACCACCTAAATCAGCAGCACCTACTTCTGGACGATAGTTAGGCGCACACCCTAAATGGGTACACACACCTTCTACCACTAGCACAGTAGGCTCACGTGAGCGGGTTGGATTTTTGGCATATTCAGGTTGCACTGAAGCTTCAGAGTTTGGATCACTTAGTTGAGGGACTACCTTTTCTAAGTTTGCGATCATCTCTTCAGTACGCTTAACGACAAATATTGGCTTACCGCGATATTTAACAACAATCATTTGGCCATCTTCGATAGCACTAATGTCTTGTGTTACGGCAGCACCTGCAGCTTCGGCCTTCGCACTTGGATACCAAGAACGTACGAATGGTGTGGCCACCGAAGCAACCCCTACTGCGCCTATAGCGGCAGTCGAAGCGATCAGAACTCTACGGCGTTTTATGTTGACGCCTTCGGCATGGCTCATTAAAAACTTCCTCCAGATAAAAGTCATGAAACGACGTGACCTAGTATATAAGTCATTCGCGATGTTTCATACTGGTATGTAGTACCCAATCAAATATTATGTAACCTGACTATGACTTTCAATCCGTTGTGATTCCGTCGAGTCATATATCTATAATAATAGCTATTGGGTTACATTGGCTTTGCCTAATATTACTAATTGTGTCTATTCTAAGCTATTTTAGTACTAAAATAAATTCTCATCTGTAAAAATAAAAAAACCCTTGAGTCAACAAGGGTTTTTTTGAATCAAATAAGCAAAGTAAACTCTGCCTATAAAATAAATTAACGCTTAGAGAATTGTGGACGTTTACGCGCTTTGCGTAGACCCAATTTCTTACGTTCAACTTGACGAGAGTCACGAGTAACGAAGCCAGCTTCTTTAAGAGCAGGTTTCAATGTTTCGTCTGACTCGATCAACGCGCGAGTGATACCATGACGGATAGCACCGGCTTGACCATTGATACCACCACCTTTAACGGTAGCGTAGATATCATAGGTTTCAGCTGAGTCAAGTAATTCTAGTGGTTGACGAACAACCATGCGTGAAGTTTCACGACCAAAGTATTCATCAAGTGGCTTGCCGTTTACAACGATATTACCAGTACCTTTAGATAAAAAGACACGGGCAGTTGACGTTTTACGACGACCAGTTCCGTAATTGCGTTCCATAACTTACTCCTGATTATGCGATTAAAGGTCTAGTTCTTGAGGCTGCTGGGCGGCATGCGGATGCTCAGTACCAGCATATAGCTTCAACTTCTTGATGGTAGCATAACCAAGAGGACCTTTAGGTAACATACCTTTTACGGCTTTCAAAAGGACTTCTTCTGGCTTATGAGCGATTAACTTAGTGAAGTTAGTCTCTTTAATGCCGCCAGGATAACCACTGTGACGATAGTATTTTTTGTCTTGGGCTTTCTTACCAGTTACAGCAATCTTGTCTGCATTGATTACAACGATATAATCGCCAGTATCAACATGCGGAGTGAAAGATGGCTTATGCTTACCGCGAAGACGGGCAGCAATTTGAGTGGCAAGACGACCTAAAGTTTTACCTTCAGCGTCTACGATATACCAGTCGTGAGTAACCTCAGCGGGTTTTGCACTTTGTGTTTTCATGATTAAACCTTAAGTTGTCGAGTGGGGCAGTTGTCAAGATAGATAATGACATCCTACCTCACCTTTGTTGAGAGTGTTAGGGGAAACGGGGCTCTCAAAAAACAGACGCACATTGTATGCATTACACAGTAAAAAAGCAACCAATGAATGTAAATACGGGCGTTTATTTCGCTCTTTATTTGTATTGGCTGTGTTTTTAGAGCGTTATTTGAATTAAGTTGGCATAAATTTGACCGATTCTGGTGCTTTTAAGTACCTGATAGTCTTGTTTTAACTCAGATAAAGTCTCTGCCAATTCACGTCGGTCTTCTATATAAAAGAGGGTTTCTGCCGTGACCTTTTTATTCTCAATTAAGCTATTTAATAAAGGTACCCATAGATTCAAATTATAAGGCGGATCAACAAAGACAAAATGATAAGGGGCTAAATCGTTAGTTTTTTGGGTAGAGTCAACCCCTTCTATAGAGTTTTGTACTGTAGAGGTGTGCAGGGTGGGAATAACCGCTAGTGCATCACCGATATGCAAGTCTACTTGTGAATCAGACAATTTGAGTTTTTCTGCCGTTTGCGCAATCAGGTAAGCTTGTTTAGGTTGCAGATCTATAAGGGTCACATGATTGGCACCACGAGACAGGGCTTCGAAACCCAAGACACCGCTACCGGCGCAAAGGTCTAGTACATTGGCATCATGTAACTCAAACTGTAGCCAATTAAATAAGGTCTCACGCAGGCGGTCCGGGCTAGGACGTAAGCCATCGGCATCAATAAAAGGGACTAATTGACGTTTAAACTGGCCACCAATGATACGCACTTCACCGGTTATCTGCGCGCGCGATGATTTTGCTAACTGACGTTTGTTTAATCTACCAGATTTTGGATTTTGCTCGTTTGGGGCACGACGCTTAGAACTCATGGCACTCATACCTTATGATCACTTTATTCTGTAGCAGCAGCCGGTTCTGCTGTCTCCGATGCTCCTGCTGCTTGTTGTTCTTTCTCTAACGCCTCGTGCTTTTCTTTGGCTTCGCGCTCTGCTTCTAATTGTGCCTTTGCTATGGCCTTTTGCGCTCTGATCTCTTCTAACTCTTCTGGGGTAGGTGGTAGAATCGGATTATTCGGGCGCTGTAATACCCAGTAATCAAAAAGAGCACGTCCAATTGGCGCTGCTGTAGTACTACCGCCGCCGCCGTTTTCAACGAGAATAGCAAGGGCAATACTTGGCTCATCAACCGGCGCAAATCCAGTAAACCAGGCATGGTCCCAGTGGCGTTTATCAAGAGCAGATTTGTTATAGCTTTGACCCTGCGCAATGGATTTCACCTGCGCCGTACCGGTTTTACCGGCAATGCGGTAGCGCGGCGTATAAATACGGCGCGCTGTACCACGTTTAACGGTTTGCTCCATTGCGTTTTGCATTTTCAGCCAATCTGCTTGAGTTCCGTTAAACTCAATTTTACCAGTTGGCCTATCAATAGGATGCACCTCTGCTGCGCCATCTGAGCGCTTGAGCATATGTGGGGTCAGCTTCTGACCTAAGTTAGCAGTCATCGCCGTCGCATTTGCTACCTGCAGCGGTGTGGCTAGAAAATATCCCTGACCGATACTCACTGAAATGGTCTCACCGGGTAGCCACTCTTTGTCGTAGGTATCTTTTTTCCATTTTGGTGAGGGCATGATTCCCGACTTCTCATTAGGTAAATCAATACCGGTGTCGCTACCAAAGCCGAACTTCACCATCCAATCATGCAAACGCTGAATACCTAATTTATAAGATAGCTTATAATAATAGGTATCCACCGACATCACGATAGACTTAGTCAAATCGACCGTACCATGACCGCCTTTTTTCCAATCTCGGAAACGGTGGCTGTCACCAGGCAAGGTAAAGTAGCCGGGGTCATAAATCGTATCATTCCAGCTCATGATGCCGTAATGAATCCCTGCTAAGCCTTCAAATGGCTTGACGGTAGAGGCGGGAGGGTACATGCCTTGTAGCGCTCGGTTATATAACGGCTGATCGGGATCATCACGTAATGTGGCGTAATCTTTAAACGAGATACCCGAAATAAAAGGGTTAGGGTCAAAGCTTGGATTACTCACAAAGGCAAGCACATCGCCATTTTGCGGATCAATAGCCACAATAGCGCCACGGCGACCGTTCAGTTGCTCTTGAGCGACTTTTTGCAAGCCATAATCTAAACTTAGATAAATATCATTACCTGGCGTTGGCGGGGTGCTCTCTAACTTACGTAGCACATCGCCGTGCACATTGGTCTCGACCGCTTGATAGCCAGGTTTACCTAACAATAAGTCTTCGTAGTATTTTTCGATACCAATCTTACCAATCAAGTCAGTACCGGCGTAACGGTCTTTATCAATCTCTTTTGATTCTTTGTCATTAATACGCCCCACATAACCAATAACGTGCGCAAATAGCTCGTCGTAAGGGTAGTGACGAGTCAGTTTACTTTGAATACTAACCCCTTTTAAAAAAGGCTTACGCTCACTAAACTGTGCCATCTGTTCTTCGGTCAGATCGATTTTAACGGTTACAGGGTCGTTTTTACTTTTATCAACGCGCGCTAAGATATCGGTAATATCTTCTTCGGTTAAGTCAAAAATAGGTGCCAACAACTGCAAAGTACGTTCAGGGTTTTTGACTTCATCTGGGCTAAGCATGGCGGTAAATACTGGCTTATTGTCTGCCAGAATGTAGCCATTTCTATCATAGATATAACCGCGAGACGGCGCATCTGATATTAGCTTGATTCTATTATTATCAGCTTGGGTGGCGTATTTTTCGTACGAAAATACTTGCAGATACCAATAGCGGGCCAATAGCACGCCTAAGCCTAAGAATATAAATAAGGCAGCAAATAGGATACGGTGGACGAATATCCGATTTTCTTGGCGGATATCTGGTGATATGGGTAGTTTCATTAAATTTATATACTTAGCAGGCTAATAAAGGGTAGGAGTAGGGCGTAAAGCCAAGTGAGCCAATAGCCGTCTATTATATCATATTGAAATTAGTGAATCTCAGTAGGATGTGGGCTATCTGTTAGATTGTTTGACCAAGGTAAGCGCCTCTATTTAAGTCGCTATTTATTCTAAATGCTAATTCTAAAAATAGCCGATATGAATCAAAAAATCATGGTGACATCTATGCATACCACTAAGTTATTCACTAAATATATGATATTTAAAGAGAAAGTAAAGACGAATGAGTGAGCGACTTAAATGAGGTAAATTGATTAGAAAGATTACGTAAAAAATTAAGCTATTGCAGAAGCTGTCATTAAAAGGCTATTATCAAGTCTGAAGTAGCAAACGTTACTGTATTAACTAAATCAGGAGCGAGTGTGTTAGAATTTAGCACTCGAAAATTATAGTGACTAGGTTAGTTTACCTAAAGTATAAGTGATATTCCCAACATGTTTTCCTCTATTTGGCAAGTTATCAGCACGCATCCTGAATTTTTAGCGATGTTAACTATTCCGTTTGTGACCGCTTTCGTAACTTGGGTCCATGTGTGGATGGCATTAAAAATGCTTTTTTACCCCATTAAATTCTGGGGTATTAAAATTCCAAATTTACCTTATGGCTGGCAAGGGATTGGCTGGCAAGGTATCGTACCAGCAAAGGCAGGCAAGATTTCAGGCGTCATTGTTGACCAAACTCTCTCTAAGCTTGGGTCGTTGGATGAGTTTTTTAAAGCCATGGAACCCGAGGAGATGGCAGATTTCATTACCAAGACCGTTGATGCAAATTTGGATCAGCTGATTGATGAGATAATGAATGAGCGTTCAGCGTCCTTGTGGAGTAATATGCCTTACGCCATGAAGCGCCGTATCTATGCCTATGCTCATGAGCAATTGCCGGGTATCATGCGCGAGTTGGTTGTTGATTTAACGCATAATGTTGAAGATTTGGTCGATATGCGCCAGATGATTGTGCGTACGATGGAAAATGATCGCCGTCTAATGGTGAATATGTTTCTCAAAGTTGGTCAAAAAGAGATTAACTTTATTTGGCACATCAGTGCTTTGATTGGCTTTATCTTTGGTATTGTGCAGATGTTTATCTATTTGCTAGTACCGCAGCATTGGACAGTGCCTTTCTTTGCCGCAGTTTGGGGTTTCTTGACCAATTGGATTGCCATTTGGATGGTGTTTAACCCTGTTGATCCAAAGCCAATCAAGTACCTCAAGCTGTTTAAACGTGTGAAAGGCTTTCCATTTATTGTGCCGGTACTGCCGCAAATTGATACGTATCAGTGGCAAGGCGGCTTTATGAAACGTCAGCCAGAGGTGTCAGAAGTGTTCGCTGGTATCGTGGTAAAAGATTTGGTCACGATTGAAAACATCATGAATGAGATGATGTATGGTCAGCGCGCGGCAAAAACCCGTAATCTAATGAAGAGTCATTTATATGGCCTTTTAGAAGCGCCGGTGGTGAATACAACATTAAGAGTTGGGCTAGGGCGCCGTGAATTTGGTCAGCTCAAAAATACCATTCTTGATAAATCTATTGATGCGACCATGATTCCGATTCGTGATCCTGAGCTTAACGAGAGCCGCGCCAATAAGATTTTCGGCTTATTTAGTGAGCGCATTAAGGCGTTATCGTCACGCGAATTCCAAAATTTATTACGACCTGCGTTTAGAGAAGATGAAACCACTTTGATTATTTTAGGCGGGGTAACTGGCTTCTTAGCGGGTTGGCTACATCTAATCTTGGTATTCTTCCCAGTAAGCGGTGGATAACGGTAACAACAGTAATATAGAAAGATATAAACAAAGCCACTTTTATTATAAGTGGCTTTGTTTATGAAAGGACTATAGGTCAGCTAAATAGAGTTTAAAGATTGCTTGAGAACATTCGTATCAAGATGACTGTTTGGTGATTTTTGATGTGTTTCTTGGATAGACATTCAGTACAATTAGCGTCATTATTAGTAGCCGAATTTTATATTTAGTGAGTATTCATGCACCTATTTTATCGATTAAAATAGGTCACAGTGTAGTAGTTTAGGGCGAGCGGATATGGTAATAACTGAGCTAGGATATTTTGCGTTAGTAGCAGCAATGGTATTGTCCTTATTGCAAGTGGTACTGCCAACTTTTGGTATTGTCAGAAATCAGACCCATTTGCAGCGTTTGGCTCCAAGCTTGGCCTGGGCGCAATTTGCCGCTGCCCTTGTATCATTTTTGACCTTGATGGCAGGCTTTTATTATAACGACTTTAGCTTGGTCTACGTGGCTCAGCACTCTAACTCGTTATTACCTTGGTATTACAAGGTCTCTGCTACTTGGGGTGGTCATGAAGGCTCGCTATTATTATGGGTAACCATCTTAGCCGCTTGGTCCGCTATGGTGGCTTGGTTTAGCCGCGGCTTACCGCTGAATATGCGTGCTCGCGTTTTGGTTATTCTAGCCGCTGTTCAGTTTATGATGCTGGCCATGCTCATCTTTACCTCATCTCCTTTTGACCGCACGTTACCCAACATTCCTGTTGATGGTGCTGATTTAAATCCACTACTACAAGACCCTGGTTTGATTTTTCACCCACCCATGCTTTATATGGGCTACGTGGGCATGTCTGTACCTTTCGCATTTTGTATGGCAGCGTTATGGGCAGGTCGTTTGGATGCCGTCTGGACACGTTGGTCGCGTCCTTGGGCGTTGGCTGCGTGGTGCTTTTTGACGTTAGGTATTGCGCTGGGATCATGGTGGGCGTATTACGAGCTTGGCTGGGGCGGTTGGTGGTTCTGGGACCCTGTCGAGAATGCCTCATTAATGCCATGGCTTGCGTGTACGGCCTTGATTCACTCGCTTGCAGTAACCGAAAAACGAGGTGTATTTAAAGCATGGACAATTATGCTTGCCATCTTTGCGTTTGCCCTGAGTTTATTAGGTACTTTCTTAGTACGCTCCGGGGTTATTACCTCTGTTCACTCATTCGCCGCTGACCCGACCCGTGGTTTAGCTATTCTAGCGATTCTCGGTATTGTGATTGGTGCAGGCTTATTAGCCTTTGCTATACGCGGCTGGAGACTGACGGTTGAGAGTCATTACGATCTCAAATCTCGTGAGACGTTACTGGTTATTAACAACATTATTATTCTAGTAGCAACCTTAGTGGTGTTACTTGGTACGCTATATCCAATCATTGCCGACTCGTTCAACCTTGGTCAGGTATCGGTTGGCCCTCCGTACTTCAACGCGTTATTTGTACCATTAACGTGGCTATTATTATTAACCTTGGGTATGGGTTCTAATATCCGCTGGAAACGTGAAAAGCGTCCTTTATTAGGCGTTGCGACTGGCATCTTTGCGAGCAGCTTATTGCTCGCCGGTATTGCCACTTATCTACTGACCCAAAGCATGAACCTGCAGATTATTATCACTGGCGTATTATGTTTTTGGGTATTGAGCTGGATTATCTTTGATATTAAAGACAAGACTCGTAACGCCCCAAGTCTTATGCAAGGTCTAAAGCGCTTGAAGCTACATTACTGGGGTATGCATATTGCGCATACTGGTATGCTAATTCTTGCATTAGGTATTGGTGTAACCAGCGCGCTGAGCGTAGAAAAAGATGTGGCGATGACGGTTGGCGATACTGTAGAAGTTAGAGGTTATCATTTTACCTTAACTGCCTTTGATGAAGTGCGTGCTCAAAACTATGACGCCACGCAAGCTGAGATTAAAGTTGAGAAAAACGATAATTATATCACCACGCTATATCCACAAAAACGCAACTATGTGGTCAGCATGATGCCAATGACAGAAGCAGGTATTAACACCACTTTGATGCGTGACGTCTATGTAGCGCTTGGTGAGCCGATTAATGATAATGATCCTAATGGTAATTGGGCAGTTCGGATTTACGTGAAGCCTATGATTGCGTGGTTGTGGCTAGGTGCAATCATCATGGCACTGGGCGGCATTATTAGTATATTAGATCGCCGTTATCGTTTAAAAAAGTAGTAAGCATCAATCAAAGAGCAAGCGGGTATCTTTGAAATTCAAGAGATGCTTTGTTTACTGAGGTTTGGGTATTTGACCAAATGTACTAGATTTTCTATGAGCATGAGGAAGTAAGATGTCTGATCCGGTTATGAATAAGTCGCAAATTAAGCTTTGGTTTTTGGTTCCTCTTATTGTGTTCGTGGGTTTGATTGTTATGCTGTTCTTCAAGCTTGGCAAGCCTACAGATGTAGTGATTGATAACGCTTTGAATAGACCGGTGCCGACTTTCGATTTGCCTTTATTAGCGGACACTTCACAAAATATGTCTAATAGTGATATGCCAGACAGTCCTTACTTGCTTAATGTGTGGGGTTCATGGTGCCCAACGTGTATTGTAGAGCATCCCTTTTTGATGGAGCTGCATGACCGCGGCGTGCCTATGGTCGGTGTGAACTACAAAGATGAGTTAGAGAATGCAACTGAGTATTTACAAAATGGTGGCGACCCTTTCTTATTTAGTTTCCGTGATTATTCGGGCAGCTTTGCTATTGATTTGGGATTAACCGGTGCACCTGAAACGTTTATTGTGGACAGTCGAGGCAATATTCGTCAGCATATCGTCGGAGAAGTAAACGAGCAGAATTGGCAGGCTCGAATTCAACCTTGTATGGATTTATTAAACGAGCTTGAACAGCAAACAGCCAATCTAGATACTCCTGAGATGACTGCAAATATTGCTGAGGTATGTAAATGACACACAATAATAATAGCCTAAGCGTTTTCGATAAAAATGCGTTAAGCTCTAAGCATTCAATATTGATTACTGCAAAAAACAAACTGTTACCATTATTTAGAATGTTGGCATTAATTTTGTCTATCTGCAGTGTCAGTGGCTTAGCGAATGCCGCTATTGAGGTTTATGAATTTGACAATCCGCGTCAAGAAGCTCAGTACAAAGGGCTGATCGAAGAGTTTCGGTGCCCAAAATGTCAAAACCAAAACTTGGCAGGTTCAGACTCTCAAATTGCTCAAGACTTAAAGCGTAAGACGTACGAGATGGTCATGGCCGGTCAGACAGATGCTCAGATACGTGAGTATATGTACGAGCGTTATGGCGACTTTATCAGCTACAAACCGCCTGTACGTCCATCAACTTGGATTCTTTGGTATTTTCCACCTGTATTCCTAATTTTGGTTGTTGGTTGGTGGATATTACGCTCAAAAAGAGCCAAATTTAATCAGCCCGCAGCTGCTTCTACGCGTGCCTCACAAGCTGAAGTGGATACGTTAGAGTCCGACTTATCTAGCGAAGAAGCTGAAAAATTAGAAGCACTGTTAAATAAGCATACTAGTAGTAAGAAGTCACCTTATCATAAAGATGAGAACCTCTAATTATCTTGTTTAACTAATTATCTTGTTTAAAAAGAAGCTTAGTTTTTATCGTTAATACTATGAATGATAAAAAGGCTAACCAACACAGCAATTATCCTGCTGTCGCTACTCTGCTGTTTATAGCTCAACTTGTAAGGAGTTAAATCATGCCAACGTTAGTGATTTTTGTCGCGCTGGCAGTCATATTGGCAATTTTATTGGCTGTTATTGTTTTGATGCCTTGGTTGAGAGCTGACAAATCGGCTCAAAACGATCAGCTAATCGCCCTCAATGTTGAGGTATTTAAAGAGCGCCTAGAAGAGCTTAGAAATGACTATTCAAAAGGTCAGATGAGCGAAGAGTCTTTTAGAACTCAAAAAACAGAGTTAGAGCGCCAGTTAATTTTGGCCAGTGACGATAAGAATGTTGAGATACAAGACGAGGGTGCTGCCAACAGCGATACAACAAATAGTGCTCTAGCAAAAGCCAAACAAGAGTATCAATTTACGCATAGCGCAAAAGCGCGCTTAACGATTCTAATTTGTGTGCCTATTCTTATCGTATTAGCGTACTTCTTATCGGTAGATCGCTCGCCGGTGGTTAATCTGTGGGAAGCACAGGACAAAGTCGGTCAGGTCGCAGATGACTTGCTTACGGGTAAGATCGATGCGCCACCTGAATGGGCGGCAGAGGATAGTATTGGCCTATTGGGTACTATTCAAACCAATGTGCATCACCATGCGCACGATGCCATGCGCTGGATGCGTTTGTCAGACATTTTCTTAGCGTTCGAAGCTAATGAGCAGGCGATGGAAGCACAAGCGCGTGCCTATCGTTTGCAGCCAGAAGATGAGGCAATTGCGGTTCGCTATGCGCAGACTGAATTCTTTACCAATGGCGGTATGCTAGGTTCGGATGGCCGACGTGCGCTACAAAAAGTATTGCAAAAAAATCCCAATCACCAAGGCGCTCAGATGCTTATGGCAATGGGTGAAGCGCGTGCCGGTAACTTTGATCAAGCACAAGCTTGGATTGATAAGCTGCGTGCGGGTATCTCTGCAAGAGACGGCGACCATAGCGAAGCCTTACAAAGTCTAGATACATTGAGTGCCAATATAGCTGCACAAAAAGCAGAAGCATTGAATGAGCATACACAGGCTCAAAGTGCAAATGCTAATAATCAGTCAGCAGCTGCAAATAAGGTCATGGTAAGCGTGACATTAAACAGCAGTTTGCATGCTTTGGTTGAGCCTACTGATATCTTATACGTTACTGTTAGAGAGTCGAGCGGCGGTGCACCATTAGCAGTCAAACGTATGCCGGCAAGTGACTTGGCTAAAGCCGTGAATGGCTTTAAGACGGAATTAAGCGATGATGATGCGATGATGCCAACGCACACCTTAACTAAAGCGATGAATGAAGGCGCTGAGCTTGTAGTGACGGCACGAGTGAGTAAGTCAGGTCAGGCAATCACTGAATCAGGTGATTTAAGCGCAGAGCCCATCGTATTAAATTATACAGATAGTAATACTAGTAACCTTGCGGTGTCTATCGAAATTAATCAGCAAGTGCCTTAAGTCGGGTACTATAAAATGATTTATTTAAAATAATTACAGCCTGAATTAAGACACACTTTTTAGATGAGGCTTTATTTAGGATGTCAATATATTGCCGTTATTGGTTAATGTTATTTTGACTCATAAGTTTTCGTTATAGCGGTATTTATAATTAAAATAGCTTGAGCTTTTTTTCATCACAATGTAAGGTAATTGTGTTTTAAATGCGACATAAATGACAATAAAAGCGTCCATAGTTAGATACCTAGTAGCAACACCAAATATTTAGGGCTTTGTGGTTATTGACGCTTAAATTTATAAGATGATATTTGCTCATCTCCACCAAATAAGAGGATTACGACTATGATGCGTATTATATTACTAGGACCACCTGGGGCAGGTAAGGGCACACAAGCGCAGTTTATCTCTAAAGAATATGATATTCCGCAAATCTCAACAGGCGATATGTTGCGAGCGGCTATCAAAGAGGGTACTGAGCTGGGCCAAAAAGCTGAAAGCATCATGAAGTCAGGTGGACTTGTATCTGATGATTTAATCATCAATCTAGTGAAAGAGCGTATCGCTAAACCTGATTGTGCTAATGGTTGCATTTTTGATGGCTTCCCGCGTACTATTCCTCAAGCGGAAGCGTTAGTTGATGCAGGTGTTGCTATTGATCATGTGGTAGAAATTAGCGTACCAGATGACGAGATTGTGGCACGTTTATCAGGCCGTCGTCAGCATCCAGGTTCTGGCCGTGTATATCATGTTAAATACAATCCACCTAAGCAAGAAGGCTTAGATGACGTGACTGGTGAACCACTTGTGCAGCGTGATGATGATAAAGAAGAGACCATCCGTGACCGCCTAGCGACTTATCATAAGCAGACATCTACTTTAGTTGGTTTCTATCAGCAAAAAGCCAAAGAAGACGCTGATGCACCTAAGTATCATCAGTTTGACGGTACTAAAGATATTGAAGTAGTTAAAGAAAACATCTTAAGCGCGCTAAAGGGTTAATGTTAATTATTAACTGGCTAATATAATTATTAGCGCTATAAAGAAAAAGCCCCCTAATTATTAATTAGGGGGCTTTTTTATATTAGATGAAGTCATCTGTCATCTATTAAACATCTAATAGATTAAGCGTTACCTTGAGCAGCTGCTTGTTGTTGCTGAGCTTGCTGCTGGCTTTGAGCATAAGCTTGGTCAAAGTTTACTGGGGCTAGCAATAACTGTGGGAAGCTACCACGAGTCACAATGTCGCTAATTACTTCACGTGCATATGGGAATAAAACGTTCGGGCAATAAGCACCTAAGATTTGACCGATTTGGTCTTCTGGAATGTCTTTTAATAAGAAAATGCCGCCTTGATGTACCTCAGCGATAAAGGCTGGTGCGCCTGCGTTTTCAGCAGTAACCGTCACAGTTAATACTACCTGATAATGATCTTCATCAAGTTTTTCTGCATTGGTTGCAAGATTAATATCAAGCTCTGGTTGCCACTCTTTAGTGAATACGTCAGCGCCTGGTACTTCAAGTGACATATCTTTAACATAGATGCGCTCTAGAGCAAGTTGTGGCTGGGCTTGTTGTTCGGCCATGATAATTATCCTTAATTAAAAAAGTAAAGTTAGAATATCTCGTTAAATCCGCCTAGTAAAATTGACGGTACTATTTAATAGTTTGGTAAATAGAGTCATGAGATACGTAGCGATATTTTATTATCTATTACTATATAGAGCAGTAGATAGCTGCCCATAAAATACTTATAGGCTAATGTTTAACGAATTAAGCGTTAACCATTTCATCAAGCTTACCATCCTGATTAAGCTTGTTTAACTCATCAAAACCACCGATAAAGGTCTCACCGATAAAGATTTGTGGAACGGTTCTGTAGTTATTGGTCTTTTTCATTAAGTCCATACGCTCATCAGAGCTGATATCGTGCATGCCGATTTCTTTAAACTCAATGCTTTTAGATTTCAAAAGCTGTTTTGCGTTTGAGCAATATGGGCAAATAGGCGTGGTGTAGACGGTTACAGGTGTTGTCATGATGAACCCTTTTATTTATATATAAATTTAGAGAGTGTATTGGTTTATATTGATTCAACCAAATACGGTATATTTAACGTAAATTAATTTTGATCAATAGCGCTAATAATAATGGTAAATATAATCATACTAAAAGCTATTAACGGGTTTTAGCTTGGCCGTTAACAGTTTTACCTTTTTTAGAGGCCGCACCAACCAGTGGCATACCTGCTGCTTGCCAACCACCGATACCACCGTCTAGGCGATATACATTAGGTTTACCAATCATTTGCACCGCAGCACCAGCTTGAATACCCATGTCGCAAACAATCACAACAGGCGCTTCAATGGCTTGGATTTCAGACAAACGATCTTTTAGCTGAGTAAATGGAATGTTACGGCTGCCTTGAATATAACCAGTTTCAAACTTTTTCTTAGCGCGTATATCAATTATTTGTGCGTTTTGCGAGTTTACAAGGGTACCCAAGGTATTTGGCGATACTTTCTTGCCGCTGCGTTTATTTTCTACAGTAAAGAACAAAACGATAAGGACGGCTAGGGTACCAAATAAAAATGGGTGGTGACCCATGAACTCAAGCCAACGATCTAGTGACAAAACACTTCTCCAGTAAAAATTTTTATGGCAATTATTATAACGTGATAAGGCTAGGAATGCATTACCTAGCCTTCCTTTTTAGGCGATGTACTGCCATTGTTCTGCTATATAGGGATACTTAATAAGTGGGGGTGTCTGCTTCTGCTTGCAAGGTCACCAAACTTTCAACGCGGCGCTGCAATACTTTACCTTCCGCGACCGCTGCCCAAAGCGCACAACCTTTGCTGTTTTGGGTATGTTTACAGTCTCTGAACTGGCAATCTCCGGCAAGGGGGTCAAGCTCTACAAAGCCTGCAATAATGTCATCAGGCGTTAGATGCCAAATACCATATTCACGAATACCTGGCGTATCGACGATGCCACCTTGGGTCAAATCACTTGGGTCAAATGGCAATAGGCGACTGGTAGTAGTGGTGTGTTGCCCCAGTTTGGAGTTTGTAGAGATAATATTGACGCTTTGCTCAGAGTTTGGCAGTAAGGCGTTGACCAAGGTACTTTTGCCCACACCTGATTGACCGGCAAAAATAACCAGCTTGTCTTTAATTTTCTGTTGTAACTCGCCAAGACCGACTGACTTTTGAGTATCCTCTGCCGCAACAGTATCAGACTCTGATGCTTGTTGCTCCGTCTCAGCGTCTGCTTTTTGTAAGATATTTTCAGGACAAGGTGCTGCGGTTAGTACGGTCTCATAACCAAGCGCTTGATACTCTTTAAGCAAATCTTGAGTAAAAGCGTAGTTCTCTAGAGACAGTAAATCGGCCTTGTTAAGCACCAGTAGCGGAGTGACATCGGCGTGATGGCACACCACAAGATAGCGGTCAATGAGGTTTGGTGCAGCAGCAGGCAAGGGGGCAAATACAATGGCCAAAATATCGATATTGGCAGCAACCGGCTTGAGTTTATGATAGCGGTCTGGGCGTGAAATAAGTGAGGTTCTAGGCTGTACCGACTCAATACGACCAAAGCCTGTATTGGGATCTGCCATCCAGCGTACGTTATCACCGGTTGCTAACATCGGCAGGTTGGTGCGCACATGGCAACGCCAAATATCGCCTAACTCAATTTCTTGCCAAAAAGGCTCTGGATCACCGTCAGCAACTTCGGGCTGCTCGGGAATGATTGCAGGCAATGAGGTCACTTGAACCTCAAGCTGTTTGCCATAATGCGCCATGACGACACCATCCATTAGGCTGCCATCAATGGATTCTTGTTGCTGCGCTTGCTGTTTATCAATGCGTCTTAACTGTTGTTTGGTGAGCTTACGTTGTCGTATTAAAGCCATAAAAGCGATTTACCTATTTTTGATTTATCTGTTTTGTTTAAAAGATTTGAATGATTAAAAAGTGGTCGGATTTATTAATATATGCCTTAGTATGCACAAATTAACGTACCAATCGAGTTATTTATTCAGGGTAACTGGGTTAAATTTGTTAATATAGAGCCATTATTCAAATAGTGATTCATTATAAAGTTAATTTTAGTCATCACTGTATTCTTGCCGTATTTCTATAAAAGGCTTTCGTATAGGTGTCTGATTAGACGGATTCCTATCATATTATTATTTCATGTTTTAGTTTAGGAAAAATTATGAGTAAGACCGATCATCCCAATAAAATTAGAATTAGAAATCAAGGCAAAAAAGGCTTGGTCTGGATAGATCTAGAAATGACGGGTCTCGATACCATGACAGATGAGATTATCGAAATTGCCACTATTGTGACAGATGATGATTTGAATGTCTTGGCTGAAGGCCCTGTACTGGCGATTAAAGTATCGGATCAAAAGCTGAACGGTATGGATGATTGGAATACCAAGCAGCATGGCCAATCGGGCTTAATTGATAGAGTACGTAGAAGCTCAGTGACATTAGAAGAAGCAGAGCGTCAGACTATTGAGTTTTTAAGCAAATGGGTAGATGAAGGCAAATCACCGATGTGTGGCAATTCTATTTGCCAAGACCGCCGATTCTTAGCACGCCAAATGCCAAATTTAGAGCGTTTCTTCCATTACCGTAATCTTGATGTGTCATCTATCAAAGAGCTTTGCTATCGCTGGCGCCCTGATATATTAAAAGGCGTCGAGAAAACAGGCAGTCATCTTGCTATGGATGACATTCGCGACTCAATCCGAGAGCTTAAGCACTACCGTCAGCATTTCTTCAAATTATTGGATTAATCTGCCAAGATACTTTTTTTACTCATATCTAAAAATGGATATGGATAGATAAATGGGTAAGCAGATAACAACAGCTAAGTGGTTATACTTTGAAAGTATAGCCGTTTGGCTTTTTTTGATTGATTCTTGCGTGAATGATGTGACTAATGGGTGTTAGCGAAGGCTAAACCACAAACTTAGTTAATTGAAACTGCTCTTCGCTTTGTTCTGACACGGACGTTATTGCAATGACTGCTTCTACTTGCTGCTTAGAGCTGCCTGCATGAAGCACACGCCAATCGCCTAATACGTAACGTATCTTTGGAACAGTGAGATTAGCAATCAGATGCTGGGCAGGGCGGTGGGTATGACCATGTAATAGGTGGTCAGAATCCTTCACTGCTTTTCTAACGGCCTTGTCATTCACATCCATAATATCAAGTGACTTAGTTTGTTTGCCTTGTCTGCTTTTCTGACGAATTTTATGTGCAAGCTCAACACGTTTAGCGAGAGGCTTTCTTAATAATATCCATTGTACCAGAGGGTTTCGTATTAACTTGCGAAAGCGTTGATAAGCTTTATCATCGGTACATAAGGCATCGCCATGCTCTAAGCGATAAACCTTGTCGCCAATGGTAATATAATACGGCTCTGCGATAAGCTTGCCATAAAAGGTATCACAAAAGGCCTGACCAATTAAAAAGTCACGATTGCCATGCATCACAAAGGTTTTGCAGCCATTTCTATGCAAGTGGCTTAAGCCTTTAATAAGCGGCGTCAACCAGTGCTGAGTTTTGGCTTCATCTGATAGTGCTAAATAGGCATCATCGCCAATCCAAGCATCAAACCAGTCACCTAATATATATAGTTCAGTCAGATTAGGCAGCGCAATCAGGTCATTTAGTAACGCCAAAAAAGCCTGCACTAAGGCAGGCTCATCAGCAGATAAATGTAAGTCACTGATGACCACTCGGCGAATATCATGCGGCCGAGTGGTGATTAAGTGACTGTACTTTGCTAGCTGTTTGGTATTATCTGACATATTAGATGGTTTAGTAGGTCAAAATAGACCCGCTAAATTACTCGCTAATTATGGTAGCAGAGTTAATAACCACAGGCTCTTTAGGTACATCAGCATGCATACCGAAACGGCCTGTTGGAACGCCTTCAATTTTCTTAACCACGTCCATACCACTCGTTACTTTACCAAATACAGTATAGCCCCAGCCTTGCATGTTTTTGCCAGAGTGGTTTAGGAAGTCGTTGTCTTTTACGTTAATAAAGAACTGGCTAGTCGCTGAATGTGGATCTTGTGTACGTGCCATAGCAATCGTACCTTCGTCGTTTTTAAGGCCGTTGTCTGCTTCGTTTTCGATAGGAGCATTGGTCTCTTTTTCATTCATTTCAGCGTCCATACCGCCGCCCTGAATCATAAAGTTTGGAATAACACGGTGAAAGATAGTGCCGTTATAATGACCGGCTTTTACGTATGAAACGAAGTTGTCTACGGTCTTAGGTGCTGCTTCTGAGTTTAACTCAATAACGATGTCGCCCATTGAGGTGTCTAATTGTACTACTGGCATATCACTCATTTGTGTTTCCTTAGTTTTTACTGTTGTTTCGGAGTTTGTGGTTAGGGTCGTGTTCGCACAGCCCATTAAAAATACTGGCATCATTAAAGTGCTAAAGCCAAATGCTTTTATTGCTTGCATGGAAAATCCTTACTGGGTTACTGCTCATTTATAGTTTAGTAAACGTACAAACAGCCCCTTTGTGTTTTATATGAAAACAGTCTTTATATGGGGACAGTGGCGTATTTTAAAACACTTCATTTGATAAAGGTGTTTTAACGCATCTTAAATAAATAGCCACGTGTTTCAGAAGCTAAGAATTACCATATAAAGTAAAGCGTGAAAAATTAAAGGCTAGTCTAACGTCTTTTTTTGATATTGTCATCTGTTGCGCTGTGAGACAACCACTAATTATAATTATCTCTGATGCATATAGCGCTTCTTATAATTGCTAATAAAAAAACCCATGTTGCTATACGGCATAGCAACATGGGTTATTACTCACGCTAGATGTACGCAAATTGTGACATCTTTAGATAAGTGGCAACTAAGATAGAACCGTTACAGGGCCATGGTTGTCACAATGGTCGCCATGTGGATGATGCAAATGACCATCAACAATATAGCAAATATGATCACCATGAGGAACTGCCTCATGTCCACAGTTTGGACCGTGAACGTGATCAGCGTCGTGTCCACTGCAATGGTGGTCCGGCGTACAGGCGTTAGGGTTTGTATCGCTAACCTCTAAACGATGTTCATCAACGTGTTCACCGTGTGGATGATGTAGATGGCCATCATGTACATAACAAACGTGGTCGTCATGCTGAATAGCAATATGTCCACAGTTTTTACCGTGTTGATGGTCATGGTTTTGATGCTGAGGGTGGTTACATGTATTCATAATGACTCCTTAATGCTCGAAAATCTGAAGGTAAAAGGTAAATCACGTGACTAACAAACCAGTCGCTATAAATGGTTGGCGTGAGCAATCAAGTTATCAAGTAGATGACGCACATGATCATCTTGCAAGCTATAATAAATATGCTGTGCCTCTCGGCGTTTATTGACTAGACCCGCTTCATGCAATTGCTTTAAGCGATTAGACAAGGTGGACATCTTGTCGCCTGTAATCTCTGCAATCTCACTGACACAGACTTCACCAGTATCCTTTAATAGGAGAACCATCTGTAACCGCTGGGAGTCTGCCAGTGCTTTTAACATAGTTGTGACTTGTTTGTGTTGAGCTTCACTGAGCTCAACCGTCGAAAGCTTAGAGTATGGATGGTCATCGCTATGGCAAGTCGGTATTTGGTCAATCGTCATACAAGCACAGTATCTTATAGTGAATGTGATTACTTTATAAAGTTCATTATTTCATGAATTTATGAAATAGTAAATATTTGGATTCAAAAATAGATTGAAATATAAAGATTAATAGCTTTTAAAAGAGGGGCTACAAAATATATTGTGTAAATAGATGAGCGATTGTGCTTAGGTTTGTTAGAATAGGGCATTTGTTATTTTTAATGGGTATTTGATTGCCCTTTTTATAAGAATTTTTGATGTTAGGAGCAGTAACTGAATGAGTAATGAGAATACCAATGCCAATATTGCCGATGAGAAAAACGACTTTATTCGTCATATAATCCGCGAAGACTTGGCACAAGACAAATACGATAAAATTGTGACCCGTTTTCCGCCAGAGCCAAACGGCTATCTGCATCTAGGGCATGTAAAATCTATCTGCCTAAACTTTGGTGTGTCTGAAGAGTTCAAAGGCGCGTGTAACCTGCGCTTTGATGACACCAACCCAACTGCAGAAAAACAAGATTACATCGATAATATTAAAAACGATGTGCAGTGGTTAGGCTTTGAATGGGCGGGCGAGCCGCATCATGCCTCAAGCTATTTTGATCAATTATATGCGTGGGCGGTACAACTTATTGAGCAAGGTGATGCCTACGTCGACTTGCAAACGCCAGAGCAAATCAAAGAAAACCGTGGTTCGTTTAATGAGCTGGGTAAGCCGTCGCCACAGCGTGATGCCAGCGTTGAAGAGAACTTACAGCGCTTTGATGATATGAAAAATGGCAAATATGCTGAAGGTGAAGCGGTGCTGCGTGCCAAGATTGATATGGCAAGCCCAAACATGAACATGCGCGACCCAGTTATTTATCGTGTGATGCATCAAACGCATCACCAGACGGGTGATAAGTGGTGTATCTACCCGATGTACGACTATGCGCATCCGTTATCTGATGCGATTGAGGGAATTACTCACTCATTATGTACGTTAGAGTTTGAAGACCATCGACCATTCTATGATTGGGCCGTTGAAAAAATCGGCTTTGATGTACCGCCGCATCAGTATGAATTTAGCCGTCTAAACGTTGACCATACATTGACCAGTAAGCGTAAGCTGAAGCAATTGGTTGATGAAGGCATCGTTAGCGGTTGGGATGATCCACGTATGCCAACGATTGCAGGCATGCGTCGCCGTGGTTATACGCCAGAGGGGTTACGTGACTTCTGTGACCGTGTTGGTGTGACCAAAGCAGACAGCGTGGTAGATTTCCGTTTACTAGAATTCAGCATTCGCCAATCGCTTGAAAATACCACTGCACGCGGTATGGCAGTCCTAAAACCGCTTAAAGTGACCATTACTAACTTTGATGAGGCAGTCAGCGAGTGGGAAAGCTTAAAAGCCGATAGCGTTAATGCCCGCTGGGATGAAGCGAATAAGACGTTGTGGCTGACTCAGCCTAAGCACCCTAACGTTGAGATGGGTGAGCGTGAGATTCCATTTACACAGACGATTTATATTGACCAAGGTGATTATGAGCTTGAGCCACCTAAGGGCTATAAGCGTCTGTCACCAGAGAAGACAGAAATCCGTTTACGTAACACGTATGTGCTTGCAGTGACTGAGCATGTGCTTGATGATGCGGGTAATGTGGTTGAGCTAAAAGCGACCATTGATAAAAACACACTGGGTAATAACCCTGAAGACCGCAAAGTGAAAGGCGTTATCCACTGGGTATCGGCAGACCAAGGCGTGCCTGCGACTGTGCATTTGTATGAGCACTTATTTAGCGTTGAGAATCCAGGCGCTGCCGAAGACATCCATGAAGTGTTAAACCCGAATTCATTAACGGTATTGAATGCAGTGGTTGAACCATCATTAGCAAACAGCGAGCCGGGCAGCCGTTTCCAGTTTGAACGTGAAGGTTACTTCGTTGCCGACGCTGTAGAACACACCAGCGATAAGCCTGTGTTTAACCAAATTGTTAGCTTACGTGATAACTATAAGCCGTAATCTCTTTTTAGCTATTTAGATAAATGAACGAAAAAAGGTCGCTAACTCAGTTAGTGACCTTTTTTATGGTTGAAAATCCTATTTCTAGAATAATTAGGGTAGTGGACTGTCTTAAGACTGTGCCAACGCCTCAGTACCATACTCACGACGTTTATTGGCAAAGAATCTATCTAATCTATCCATTGCATCTTCTAAGTCTAATAAGTTAGGTAGGAAGACCACACGGAAGTGATCGGGCGCATCCCAGTTAAAGCCAGTACCTTGTACCATCAATACTTTTTCTTCGATGAGTAAGTCCATCATAAACTGCATATCATCTTCAATTGGGTAGATAGTGCGGTCTATTTTTGGGAAGCAGTAGAACGCCCCTTGCGGCATGGTGCAAGAAATGCCTGGGATAGCGTTTAATCGCTCAACAGCCAGTTGACGTTGTTTATATAAGCGCCCTGATTCTGCGGTCAAGTCGAGCATACTTTGGTAGCCGCCCATCGAAGTCTGGATAGCGTGTTGTGCTGGCACGTTGGCGCACAGACGCATTGAGGCTAGCATGTCCAAGCCCTCGATAAAGTCGCTGGCGTAGTCTTTGTTGCCTGATAACATCAACCAACCGGCACGGAATCCGGCAATACGATGTGATTTAGACAAACCGTTATAGGTCAAAATAAATACATCTTGTGCAAGCGTACATAGCGGCGTGTGTACCGCATCATCATATAAAATACGATCGTAAATCTCATCCGCCATAAGCACTAGATTATGCTCGCGCGCCAATTCGATAATCTCTAATAGGACGTCATTAGAATAAAGCGCACCGGTTGGGTTATTAGGGTTAATTACCACAATACCGCGGGTTTTGTCAGTGATTTTTGAGCGGATGTCTTCAATATCTGGCTGCCAGTTATTATCCTCATTACAACGATAATGAACGGCTGTACCGCCTGCTAAGTTAGCCGCTGCTGTCCATAATGGATAATCTGGCATCGGGATTAAGACCTCATCACCATCATTCATCAGCGCTTGCATGGTCATGACAATCAGCTCAGAGACTCCATTGCCAAGGTAAACATCACGCACATCGACAGCAGATAGCAATCCTTTTGATTGATAATATTGCAATACCGCTTTTCGCGCTGAGAAGATACCTTGTGAGTCAGAATAACCGGTCGAGTTATGCAAATTTAGCGCAACATCCTGCAGAATCTCATGCGGCGCATCTAGGTTGAACGGGGCAGGGTTGCCGACGTTTAGCTTTAAGATACGCTGACCTTGTGATTCCATTTGCATGGCTGTTTTTAACAAAGGGCCACGAATGTCATAACAGACGTTTTGAAGTTTTTCAGATTTTCTTAAAGGCTGCTGAATATTGCTACGCTTTGAATTTGTCATGGTTGACTCGCTCGTGCTAGAGGTTGAAGAGGGGATTGGTGTAGATGATTTTGAGGCATTACTACTATGGTTGCTATTAGCGGTCTCATTTGAATTATTATCAGTGGAGTTTGCTTGTTGATTGTTATCGGTATCAGATTCCCCACGTAATAAATAACCTTCTGAGCAGCCCAATATGGTGGCGAGCGCAGGCAATTTAGAGGAGACGATGCCGTTAATACCACGCTCCCAATTAGAGATAGCGCCTCGGCTGACTTTAGAGCCCGATTCTGTCATTAATTGCGCTAATTGCTCCGCTGTTAGCCCTTTGGCTTTACGCAGTTTATTTAGGCGTTTGCCTTGGGCTTTGTAATCCGACTGCTCATTCATGCCTGCGTCCTTTTATTTTTATTTCATTTCTTCGCTATATTGTGATGAACCAATATAAATAAATCTCTTAATGCAAGATATTATTGCATTCTAATATTATTATCAATAGCCACTTTTGCAAGATATACTTGCATTTCTATTCAATGTTAATTATCTAAAGCTGTTGAGCATCCTTATTTTTTATTATGATTGTGTAACGGTTTATTTATGACAGGCTATATAAGTGCCTATAAGATAAAAATAAGGTGCTGTTCAGATAAATCAATTTGAACAAAGCAGTACGCGCCCACATAATAAGAGTCAGATGTACTAAAGTAATTAAGGACAAGTTATGCAAGATTCACAGTTGACCAAAGAAGAGATCGCACAATTAACAGATGCGGATTGGCGGGCACGCTTGAGCGATGAAGAGTATCGAGTGCTGCGTGAAAAGGGGACAGAGCGCCCTTTTACTGGTATTCATAATAATATGAGCGAGCAAGGGGTCTACCGCTGCAAAGGCTGCGGTGCTAAATTATTTGATTCAAGTAATAAATTTGATGCAGGTTGTGGTTGGCCCAGCTTCGATGCCACACTTGATGAGAGTGCAGTGGATGAGCACCTAGATACCTCGCATGGCATGCGCCGCGTAGAAGTAACCTGTAGCAACTGTGGTGGGCATTTGGGTCATGTATTCCCAGATGGGCCGAGAGAAACCACTGGTTTACGTTACTGCATTAACTCGGTAGCGATTGATTTGGAACCAAAAAGCTAAATATGAGGTAACTGCTTTCTGGGATTAGGCAGCCTTTAGAAATAATGGGTAACACTTACAAGTGTTATCCATTTTGTTTTTTAACTATGATGTTAAACTAGGTATATTAGTAAAGGCTGATATATTACTTTTAAAAAATACCTATACAGATAGAACTAGAATAAGGCTTACGCAAGTGAGTAGTGACTGAATATCATTTATTCGCGCAGTCTAAAAGGTAGAGCCAGACGCTTAATAAATAATATTCAGTCATCTATTTAATGTTGAGTGCCGTTACTTGTGTAAGTCCTATAACATCTAAAACAGTCATCGGTTTTAACGAGAATTGATATGCGAATACGTAAATTATTTAAATTTGAGAACGCTCATATTGTGCGTAATTGTAGTTCTGACAGATGCAAGCGCTCAATACATGGACACAGCTATCAGATTGAGCTTATTTTGCAAGCGGACAGATTAGACAATGGTCAGATGGTCTATGATTTTGGGCTATTAAAGTCGTCTATTAAAGATATTATCGACAGCTTTGACCATGCGATATGCTTTTGGAACAAAGATGACCCTGAGTATATTTCCATGTGTAAGCAGTTTAGTGCGCGCTGGATTAGTCTGCCAGTATCACCCTCTGCTGAACAATTCTCGCGTGTGATTTTCTTTTGGGCACAAAGTATTTTAAACCAAACCAAAATGGCCAATGGTGAAGCAGGGGTGAGCGTTTATTCTGTGATTGCGCATGAAACCGCGACAGGTTATGCGCAATGCTTCGCTGAAGATGTTAGCAATGAGCACATGGGTGTGTTAACGCTTGAAGACTTTGAGTTTAGTGATCAGGTCAAGCAAGAATGGAGCGACCCTAAAATGTATGACAAGCTGATAGCAGGCGAGCCATTTATAAACCCTGAAGTGACCTTACAAGTTAAATAGCAATCATGGCAGATAATAACTATGACAGAACAAACAGTCACGCATACTTTAAAGTCTGAACAGGACACGCAGCGCTTGGCACAGCAATTGGCTAAGGCTAATATCACAGGTAGTGTCTGGCTATCTGGTGATTTGGGTGCCGGTAAAACGACGTTGACCCGTTATTGGCTCAGAGCGCTTGGGCATGAGGGTGCGGTAAAAAGCCCGACCTATACCTTGGTTGAGCCTTATGAGTTAGCGACGTCTACTCAGTCTAATATTGAGCGCGTTTATCATGCTGACTTATATCGTCTGCAAGATCCAGAGGAGATCTCCTTCATTGGCTTCGAAGAGTATCTAGAGGATGAGCGGGCACTGGTTATTATTGAATGGGCAAGCCGTGCTGAAGAGTATTTGCCGCAGCCAGTTATGACTCTTAATATTGCGGTAACCAAGCAGAACGAGCAAGAAGTGAGAGAAGTCACTGTAACTTATGCAGATAGTATACGCTTTGATGTGCCTAGATTCGATTAAGCGATCCTTTAGGCTTATTTATTCAAATTAGTTTCTAGAAGCATCAGACTGTTAGCCAAAATAAATTTATTCACATCAATCGTTGACCTCTTTAATGACATTACCCAGTAATTCCGTTCACTCTGTTAGCCAAGACAGCGCTATCGTACAACCGAGCCACAGTAACCGTATCAAAAAGCTGCCGCCGCTGCTAGTTAACCAACTTGCAGCTGGTGAGGTAGTCACGCGTCCGGCTTCTGTGGTTAAAGAGTTGGTTGAAAATGCCATTGATGCCGGTGCCAAAACCATAGAAATTCGTATTACCCAAGGCGGTATGGGCATTATTGAAGTGGCCGATGACGGCTGTGGTATCCATCCGGATGATATGGTGATGGCGGTTACTCGATTTGCCACCAGTAAAATTGCTGATGTGGCGCACTTACAAGGTATTGCGACGCTTGGGTTTCGGGGAGAAGCTTTAGCAGCGACTGCGGCGGTATCTCGATTAACCTTAAAGAGTAGTGCTGATAGCGATGGGGTGGGTCGTGAGTTAAATGTAGCAGGTATTTTAGAGGACACGCCTGCGTTAATGCCTGTAGTACATCCGCAAGGCACGACGGTGTCCGTAAAGGATTTATACTTCAATGTGCCGGCACGACGCGGAAATTTAAAATCTATTTCGACAGAATATGCGCATATTGAATCGGTGGTAAAGCAGTTGGCCTTAGTTGCCAGTGACATCACCTTTACATTATGGCATAACGACAAGCGACGCTTTCATTTTGAAGCGGTTAAAGCAAATGGTTTGTCTCAAGCTGTGAACACGCAGGCTTTATATAATCAGACCTCAAGTAATAACTCTAATGGTACTACTAGCAGTGATAGTGGGTTAATAAAATCACATATGATGCAATCTGTATTGGCACGGCTGCAATCTATTTTGCCAAGCTTGCACGCTCAATCTGGTTTGCTTGATGACAATAAGCTGCAACCCTTATTTATCGATTTAGAAGGGTTACGTCCTAAAAGTGCTTTGTCTGCACAAAATACTCAGCCCTTGGCGATTTCTGGCTTCATAATACCAAGTACGAATTCTACTATTAATCCCCCTAGTAGCTACAAATTGATTTATATTAATGGGCGACTGGTAAAAGACAGACGTATCGCACAGAGTATGCGAGACAGCGTAGGCGAAGGGCAGCAATTGGGCTATGTGCTGTTCTTTAATTTGCCGACGGCGTGGCTTAATTTAAATGTACATCCCTCAAAGCAGTGTATTAAGATTCAAAACCTTGCCAATATCATGGCACATCTAGAAGTAGGCGTGCGTGATGCCTTGCAAAGCTGGAAAAAGCGACAGCCTAAGTCTAATCAGAACCAAAATACAGGCCAGAATAACAAGGGTGCAGATTTACAGCAACGACAATCCCAGTCTCAAACATTAGCGTTTACTGGCAGGTTTGAGGCGTCCAAGGTTCCTGTAATTAATGAGCGCTTTCCAGATAATCGTTCTTATGACCGAAGCCCTAATGATTCTATTCAGCATAATAAAAGTCTGGTAAATGAGCCGTTGGTTAATTATCAAAACAGCTTAGCAATAGCTTCTGCCTTACCTAAAGAGAGTTCTGAGCCTGAGAGTTGGGGCTCGTCAGTGCAAAGTGAGGCATTGCTATCACTGCCTTTATATCGATGCTTATATTTATTAGAGCTCACTGATATTGATTCTGACTTATTAGAAAATCTAACTCAAGACGATAGGGGTCAGAATAAGTCATCACGATTGGTATTATTACAACAAAACGATATGCTGTGGTTATGTACTGATTTTTATCTGATAGAAGCCTTGGGCCACGATAATGAATCAGTGGAGCAGGTAATGGGCAGTTATGAGCAGTGTGATGAGACAAATAGGCTGGCATGGCTAAATCAAAGCATGCATCATCGGCTAATGGCTTGTACTGATAGTGATGATGTATCTCGCTTACAGGCTTCGATACAGCTGAAAGCAGCAGCCAAGCTGACATTGCAAGAGGTGATGAAGATGATGCTAGGGCAAGATAAGTAGGTTTAGGGTTTTAGATAAAAATAATAGCGATTAAGATGACGAAGAGTATAGAGCATGGTTGAGACGGCAGAGCAGCGTAATCCTAAAAACATAAGTGAACAATTACCCGATAATGCAGTGGTTTGTTTGATGGCACCTACGGCCAGTGGTAAGACCTCGCTTGCATATGAGCTTTATGAAACGGGTCGTTTTGAGATTATCTCTGTTGATTCTGCGCTTATTTATAAAGATATGAATATTGGTACAGCTAAGCCGACAGCAAAGGAGTTAGCACAGTTTCCGCACTATTTAGTCGATATTATTGAACCCAATCAGAGTTATAGTGTGGCAAGCTTTGTTGCCGATGTGGATGCGCTTATCAAACAGATTCATGCGCGTGGCAAAATCCCGTTATTGGTTGGCGGCACTATGATGTATTACATGTCGCTGTTTTCAGGATTATCACCGATTCCAGAAACTGATTTTTCTATCCGTGAACAGGTAGAAGCATGGCGTCAAAAAGCGGGTATTGAAGCGCTACATGATTATTTAAAGCAAGTCGATCCGGATATAGCGGCTCGGTTAAACATCGGCGATACTCAGCGTATCACACGTGCCATTGAAGTATATAAACAGACCAATAAACCATTAAGTGAGTGGCAGGATTTACCTAAGCTGGCGTTGTCAGATAATCCAGATCAATATTGGCTAGGTCTTGCGGTTATGCCGGATAGAAAATGGCTGCATGAGCGAATTGAGCTGCGTTTAGATATGATGTGGAAAGCAGGCTTTATAGACGAGGTGTTATCACTAATTAAAGATTACCCGTTAGCGCCTGATATGCCGTCCATGCGCTGCGTGGGTTATCGTCAAGTGATAGACTATCTAATCGCAACCCAGCATCCGGCAGTAAAAAATCTTATACTTAATGATAATTTTACTGACAATAAACAACATGACTGTGAGGCTGTAGACGAGGCTATTGCTTGTCAAGATATGAAAAATAAGGCATTATATGCGACAAGGCAGCTGGCAAAGCGCCAATATACGTGGCTTAGGAACTTAGTCTCTACTTATGAAAAGCCAGACGATGCGTCCCCATTAGAAGCGAGTAAGGCTGTATACAAATTCTCTACTATAAATGATGCAAAGCATTATCTCTTTAGTCGACTTTAATGTGTATGATAGGTGATAGGTTAGTGTAGTGCTATTTATTATAGTGGCGTGTTTTTATATGCCTTAACTGTCCGCACTGCATCCGATTGTTAAGGGCTGGTGTAGATAGGCAGCACATATAGCAAAACAAGTATAAATAGTCATACGATAACTATCAAATATAAGACAATAGATATAACTGTACTATAGTCATCACTGCTATAAGCTGTTACGGTGTTAAGATAACTTTAAGTAAGATGTTATGATTTGAGCAGTCGATTTTCATTGCTGTATTTGACTCTTAATGACTGTGCCCCCATTTACTAATAACAACCAAGTATAAATTGAGGTGTACAGATTCTCATTATAATTATTTGTCATCCACTTATAATAAATTAAAAAATTAAGGAGACATCTATCATGTCTAAAGGACAAACATTACAAGACCCATTTTTGAATTCGCTTCGTAAAGACCGTATTCCTGTTTCTATCTTTTTAGTAAACGGTATTAAGCTCCAAGGGCAAATTGAATCATTTGACCAATATGTGGTATTGCTTAAAAATACTGTTAGCCAAATGGTTTATAAACATGCGATCTCAACAGTTGTTCCAGCACGTAACCCACGCAGCAGCGGTACAGCACCTGTGGGCAGCACAGGTCAACAGCCTGTCGGCTATCAAGGCGGCTTCGGTAGCGCACCAAGTGGCGGTTTTGATCGTGGTTCGGTAGGCTTTGAGCCAGGCGGATTTGCAAGTAAACGTAGCAGCTTCAATCGTGGCGGCGGATTTGCAGATCGCGGCTTTAATCAAGAACGTGGCGGCTTTGTACAAGAACGCGGATTTGGTGTAGAGCGCGGCTTTGAGGGTGATCGCGGTTTTGATTCTGATCGTACTTTTGGTGTCGGTAGCAATCGTCCACAGCGCGGTTTTGATGATCGCAACTTTGAGAAACGTGGCTTTGATGACCCAAGTGGCCCAAGCACGCACAGTAACCACGATACGCCGCCTAAAGGATTTGGTGAAGACGAATAATAGTCAACGATCAGTCGTATCTAATAAGCTGAATGTAATGTAATATTATGAAGCTTATTTACTAATCAAATACCAATAAAAGTCTTTACTAGCGTTTATGGTTTTATTTACTCTTATTGTGTCATTCATATTTAAACCTGCTTTTATTGCAGGTTTTTTTAATGCAGTCTATTTAATGAATCAAGATTAATACAATAAACTGTTTATTCCGTAGTGGCTCACATGTATTCACATTCGAAGCACTGCGTTGGTCCAGTAGACTGTGCTAAACTTAACCTTTAAAATGCTTAGAGAGACTTTTCTTACTTTTGATTAGGCGTTAACATCTGTCTATTAAATAAGCGACTTCTGGCATTTCCATTCTTTATCAAATCAGCTACTTATTATGAAAGCACCCTTTTCACATCCGACAGCAGAGCAGTATATAAAATTTGCCACTGATGCCATTCGCACGGAGCAGGCCGCGTTAGAGTTGTTAATCGAACAACTTGATGAGCGCTTTGTTCAAGCATGTGAGCTGATTTTAAATTGCCGTGGTCGTGTGGTAGTCACAGGCATGGGTAAATCTGGTCATATTGGCCGCAAAATTGCTGCTACCTTTGCCTCTACGGGCTCAGCTGCCTTTTTTATGCATCCTGGTGAGGCCGGCCACGGCGATTTGGGTATGCTAGTAAAAGGTGACGTATTGCTAGCAATTTCTAATTCGGGTGAATCTGATGAGATTAAGACCCTATTGCCAGTAGTCAAACAGTTGTCTATCCCCTTGATTAGTATCAGCCGTGATAAGCGCGGCATGTTACCAAAAGCTGCGGACGTGGCCTTAACTTTAGGCGCGTCAGAAGAAGCGTGTCCGCTAGGGTTGGCACCAACCTCCAGTACTACGGCAACCTTAGCCTTAGGTGATGCGATTGCGGTCGCACTGGTACATGCCCGTCATTTTACCTCTGAAGATTTTGCGTTATCGCATCCGGCAGGGGCATTGGGTCGCAAATTATTGATGCGTGTCAGTGACCTGATGCATCAAACAGAAAAAGACTTGCAGTTACCAATCGTTAATAAAGAAACCAGTTTGCATAAAGCACTGTTTGTGATGACCAGTGGACGTTTGGGTATGGCTGTGATTGTTGATGATAAGACGCGGGTGGTCGGTATATTCACCGATGGCGATTTAAGACGCGCGTTAGAGAAGCACATAGATTTAAAAACGCCAATGGCCGATATCATGACGGCCAATCCTCAGCAGGTGTCAAAAGACATGCGTGCCTCTGATGCCTTGACCATGATGAATGAAAAAGCGATCAATCAGCTGCTTATTGTCGACGAAAAGCAGCATCTAGAAGGAATTATCACCATCCACGACTTATTAAAAGCAGGGGTGAGTTAACCTTGTAACTGAAGGCTTATAGGGCTTATTGTTTAATCCCGAAATTCGCTTTAATCACGAAATTCGCCAGAATATTTAAGATGTCACGGCGTTCATTCATCCTATAAAATATCAAGAATATCCAAAATAAAGTATTTAAAATTAAAACACCATTAGACGAGATGAGACAAAAGGAATAAGCAATGCAAGATTTAATTAAAGCTGCGGGCAACGTAAAATTACTGGTACTTGATGTCGATGGTATCTTGTCGAATGGTTATATCACCTATGATGCCAACGGTATTGAGACCAAGTCTTTTAATGTCAAAGATGGTATCGGCGTGAAGTCGCTTAAAACAGCGGGCGTTAAGACAGCCATCATCACGGGTCGTTCAAGCGCTATGGTTGATAAACGTGCCAAAGAGATGGGTGTTGATTATGTGGTGCAAGGTCGAGATGATAAACTTGCTGCATTAAAAGAGCTATTGAGCGATTTGTCTATAGAGTTGGCCGATTGCGCCTATATGGGTGATGATTTACCTGATATTAAAGCGCTACAGTCGGTGGGGTTTTCTGCTACTGTACCTAATGCGCATCAAGACGTCTTAAGCCGTGTGATGATGGTAACCACACGTGATGGCGGTGAAGGGGCAGTTCGTGAAGTCTGCGATTTAATCTTAAAAGGCCACGGCAAATACGATGAGTATTTAAGCCAATATATCCTCGACTAAATACTGATTAAACGAGATAGCCTAAATTTAGTGAACTAAACCATAACTCTGAGCGCCTCAATGGTGCAGCGTGGTATAGTTAACCTAATGATTTTTTGTAGTGACAAAGAGGTTTAATGAATACGCGTTTCTTATTTATCTTATCGCTGTTAGTGACGGTGTTTGCGGTTTGGTTCTATCGCAATCAGGGCGAGCTTGACTCTGTGATTAACCTCTCTGAAACCAATATCGAATATGAAGCAACCGATATCTTAGCGGTGCAAACTAATGAAAATGGCTATGCAGAATACTCACTAACTGCCGACGACCTAACGCATTATGCAGCTGAGAATTCTGATAAAATGAATGGTATGACATTAAACTGGCGCCCCAATGCTGACAGAAATGTAGTAGTAAATGCTGATGAAGCGACCATATATCATGAGCAGTCCAAAGTGGTTATGACCAACAATGTGCTCTTCTCGAGTCATCAGTCGACAGATGCACAAGGAGATGTTAAGCCGCCAATGAAGCTGGTTGCTGAGGAGCTGATTGGTGATTTAAAGGCCAAAAAAGTCTATAGCGATAAGCCGATTGAGGTGACTCAAGCTGAAAATAGCTTTGATTCAGCAAGTTTTAAGGCAGATATGAGTACAGGTGATTATGAGTTTGAGCAGGTTGCTGTCACTTTTATGCCGCCTGCGCGTAATGACCAACCTGTATTCTAAATCGATCATATCTTGCAATATCATTCATTCTTTAAACCAATAACAGTTAGCTTATAAACTCAATTTATAGATAAGCCATAACGCAGATAGGTTAGGCGAGCAGCTAACGATATAATAAGATAGATGCTAAACTATATCGCTCTTTGCCTAATTGAATAGGCGGAGCAATACCCCCATATAAAGACCATATCATATAAAATATTAGACCTTATTTTTAGGCCATAATCTTAGGAACGACACTGTGAATCAACGCTCTAATACCATAGCGCAGCACCTTGCAAACACTCTATTAAATCAAGCCAGAAAAGTAACAATGGTGGCTGTTACCACAATGATAGCAGTGGCTTCATTTAATGCTTATGCTTTGCCGTCTGATGCGCAGCAGCCCATCCGTTTGTTGGCAAACAAAGCAACTTATAGTGAGCGCACTGGGGTGACTTCTTATTCAGGTAATGTCACCATTACCCAAGGGACGTTGAAGCTTGCAGCGGATAATATTACCGTTAATCTATCCGATAATCGTAGCATTCGCTCGGCCATTGCTACGGGTCGTCCAGCGACAATGCAGCAAGTGGTGACCAAAGAGAAAGGCCTTGCCAAAGGTCAAGCAAATAAAATTGATTACAATGCCCAAAACGGTATCGTGACGCTAACGGGTAATGCTAAGTTAACCCAGAACGGAGCCAGCTTCTCAGGTAATGAGATTCGCTACAGCTTAAAAGTGGGTGATGTGGAAGCCACAGCCGGTGGTAGCCAACGTGTAGAGCTTATTTTCCCACCAAGTGAATCGAATAGCCGTAGAGGAGTAAGATAAGTTATGGCCACTCAGCAGATTAACGCCGACCAGGTAACAGATACGCGACCTGTCTCTACGTCAAACAACCAAACGACCACATTAACCATGCGCAGCTTAGCCAAACGCTATGGTAAGCGCTGGGTGGTTAAGGATGTGTCATTTAGTGTTGAGCAAGGTCAGGTTGTGGGTCTGCTAGGGCCAAACGGTGCCGGTAAAACCACCAGTTTTTATATGGTAGTTGGTCTGGTGAATATGGATAAGGGCGTGGTTAAATTAGGTGACCAAGACTTGTCTAAATATGCCATGCATGAGCGTGCACGTGCTGGTATCGGCTATCTGCCGCAGGAAGCGTCTATCTTTCGCAAACTATCTGTACAAGATAATATCATGGCCATTTTGCAAACTCGAAAAGATTTGGATAAAGCGGCGCAGAAAAGTGAGCTTGAGAAACTGATTTCTGAATTTAACTTGGGTCATGTCCGTCATTCGTTAGGTATGAGTGTATCAGGTGGGGAGCGTCGCCGCTGTGAGATTGCCCGTGCGCTGGCGGCTGATCCTAAGTTTATTTTATTAGATGAGCCGTTCGCTGGTGTTGATCCGATTTCAGTCAGTGATATTAAAGATGTAATTATTGCGCTAAAACATCGTGGTATTGGCGTATTGATTACTGATCACAACGTACGTGAAACGCTTGCCATTTGTGAATGCGCATATATCGTGAGTGAAGGCGCCATTATTGCCAACGGCACGCCTGATGAAATCTTGAATAACGAGTTGGTGAAAGAGGTGTACTTGGGACGAGACTTCCAAGCACTGTGCTAATTGTCCGCCTTGCTCTATACGCAATTTGATAATAGCTGGCCTGATAAGCCGGCTATTTTTAACTCTAAAATTTCTGTTATCCCCTTTAATAAGCGGCTAATGGTGCTCATTTATCAAACTATAAAGGTCTAAATTATGGCGAAATCAAAAACCAGTTATGTCTGTCAAAATTGTGGTGCCTATTTTGGTAAATGGGCAGGGCAGTGCTCAGATTGCGGTGAATGGAACACGCTGGTTGAAGCACCGAATGTCAGCTTGCCGCATCATAAAGCTGCTAATAAAGCACCGGTGCCAGCCAGTCATGTTGGGGAGAAATCTGGCGGCGTTAAGGCTGGAGATCGTGCCAACTATTCCGGCTCACAAAGCGGTGTGGTTACCTTAAATTCAGTAAATGTCACTTTTGATACACGGTTGCCTACCGGTATCGGCGAGTTTAATCGAGTATTAGGGGGCGGCTTAGTAGCCGGTTCGGTAGTACTTATTGGTGGTGACCCAGGTATCGGTAAATCAACCATTTTGCTGCAAACGGCAGCAAACATGGCAGATCCAGAATCATTGTCCGGTAGCGCGCTCTATGTCACAGGTGAGGAGTCTTTATCACAAGTCGCTATGCGTGCTCAGCGTCTAGGATTGCCAAGCGAGCACCTAAAGGTTATGACAGAGACCAATGTTGAGACTATTTGTGCTGCTTTAACCCAAGAGCAGCCAGCAGTGGCCATCATTGACTCTATTCAGACGATTTATACTGACGCGATTAATTCAGCACCCGGCGGCGTCAGTCAAATCCGTGAGTCAGCGGCTATGCTAACGCGTTATGCAAAACAAACAGGTACGGCGCTATTCTTGGTCGGTCACGTAACCAAAGAGGGTACATTGGCAGGCCCTCGTGTGCTTGAGCATATGGTCGATACGGTATTGTACTTTGAGGGTCAGTCTGACTCACGATTTAGAATGATTCGTGCTGTCAAAAACCGTTTTGGTGCGGTCAATGAGCTTGGCATCTTTGGCATGACCGATACAGGCCTGAAAGAGGTGGCGAACCCGTCAGCGATATTTTTAAGTCGTTACGATAAGCCCATATCAGGCTCTGTGGTCATGGTCAGCCGTGAAGGCACACGTCCGTTATTGGTCGAGGTGCAGGCCTTGGTGGATGATTCAGCTGGTCAGCCCAGACGTATGGCATTAGGCTTAGACCCCCAGCGTTTGGCGATGCTGCTTGCAGTCATGCACCGTCATGGCGGTATTCATACCAGTGGGCAGGATGTGTATGTCAACGTGGTCGGCGGTGTTAAAGTGATGGAGACAGGCTCTGATTTGGCTGTGTTATTGGCCTGTGCTTCGAGCATTAAAGAGAAACCACTACCATCCTCCTTAGCAGTCTTTGGTGAGGTGGGGCTTTCAGGAGAAATACGCCCTGTGCCAAACGGTCAAGAGCGTTTAAAAGAGGCGATGAAACATGGTTTTAAGCATGCTATTGTGCCCAAAGCCAATGCCCCAAAAGATTTAATGGGGCAATTTGAGGGTATTAATGTGATTACGGCTGATCGACTAGATGATGCGATTGATAGAGCTTTCGAGATTTAAATAAACCTTTATTTGGTTTTTATTCTTAGCTTCTAGGGTCTACTAAGTAGTGTATTGCTGGCTTGGCGCTTTAGATGAGCACCATATTCTGAACAGAAGATGCCGGTCATCACCAGTGCCAAAGCAATCACATGATTGGTAGTCATAGACTCGTCTTGGAAAAATAATACGCCCATGACGGCACCAAATACGGGCAATAGATTCATGGTTAAAGAGGCTCTATCAGCACCGATTTGAATCACACTCTCCATATAAAAAAGCTTGGAGATGATCGAGATAAATATAGCGATATAGAGTAGCAGTAACCAGCCTTTCCAGTCAGGGAAATGTAAGCCATTATGTATTAAATCATAACCATAAAATGGGACAGACACGATAAGTCCTGCTAAGCTCATCGCCCACATCATACTTGCCCAGTGTATCTTTGGTGCATGGCGTAGAGCGACTGAATACCCGATATAGATAGCGGTGGTCATCAGTGCTAGAGAGTCACCTAGCGCAAATTTATAGTTTACTAGCGTAAAGGGTTGACCACCGGTTAATATCCACAGTACTCCTGCAAATGCGATAGCAACTCCGAACCACTGTAGCGGATGTGTCTTATCTTTATACAGTAAGGCGGTAATACAAATCACGCCAGTAGGAATAAGTGCGGTAATAATCGAGACATTGACTACTGTTGCACCGAGTGAAAATGCGCTATACAGCACTAAGTTAAATAGAGCGAAACCGCTACCCCCGACCACAAACAACCATAACCAGTGCTTCTTGAGCATCGTCCAGTCTTGACGAATAAAGCGTTTGGCAGCAAAGCTTAGAATCAGTGCTGCCAAAAACCAACGAAAAAAAGTCATCTCATAGGGAGTTAGCCATCCTTTGCCTAATTTTCCTGTGATATTACTGGTCGCCCACAATAGAGGTGCGATAATAAGCATCACATAAGGGGAGGGTAGTCCTTTTTTGAGCGTAGACATAGTGAGGGCCTAGTAGTATTTATAAAAATGATGTACCGGTCCATGACCGTGACCAACATTGAGTGTGTCAGCTTCACTCAGCGCACCGGTTAAATAGTCTTTGGCTTTTCTACACGCCTCATCAAGGGTGTCGCCTTGTCCCCAAAAGGTGGCAATGGCCGAAGATAAAGTACAGCCCGTACCATGACTGTTTTTGGTTGGGATACGTTTGCCTTCAAGCCAATAAAACGAATCATCAATACATAATAAATCCGGTGAGTCGTTGCTCTCTAAATGACCACCCTTTAAGAAAGTTGGCACGCCCAATTGTTGGGCTTGGTGAATCATGTCATCACGATTGCTTGCTTCAGCCGTTCCCAATAAATCAGCTGCTTCTGGCAGGTTTGGAGTGATTAGGTTCACTTGCGGAATTAACCTATTGCGTAAGGCAGTGACGGCATCATTGTCTAATAATCTGTCACCGCTTTTGGCGACCATTACTGGATCAAGTACCACTTTACTTGGCTTGTACTTAGCTAAGGCTTCTGCCACGCAGTTGATAACCTCTGCATTACCGAGCATACCTATTTTGACAGCATCGACTTGTACGTCGGTAAACACAGAATCAATCTGAGCACGAATTAAGTCGATTGGCATCATCTCAATCTGTTGCACGCCTTGGGTGTTTTGAGCGACGACGGCAGTTATGACGCTCATGGCATAGCTCCCATTGGCGCTAATAGCCTTAATATCCGCTTGAATACCAGCGCCACCGGTACAATCTGTTCCTGCGATACTTAAGATATTAGTAATCATAAAAACCTCCTTAGAGTGAACGACAGGCTAATAAATCAGCACTTGCTTGCTTTGGGTCAGCAGCGGCGCAAATGGCAGAGACCACCGCAATACCATCACAGCCTGTTTGATAAACGTCTTTTGCATTATTTAACTGAATGCCGCCAATGCCAACCGTTGGTAGTTGGCTGGCTTGCGATAACTGTTTTAAGCCCTCAACGCCAATCGGTGCTGAATGGTCCGGTTTAGTACGGGTAGCAAACACAGGCCCCATACCAAAGTAATCGAGTTGGGCTAAATCCTGATTGTGCGCATTATTTAATTCAGCCATATTATTAATAGACAGTCCTAGCCACGCCTCCGGCCCTAGGATTTGGCGTGCCTCGATTACACTTAAGTCGCCTTGGCCAATATGAGCGCCATCAAGCTTTGCTTTTTTGGCAATCAATACTCGGTCATTAATCACTAACGGCACGCGTCCATTGATGGCTTCTTTTAGCGAACAGGCTTGTCGATATAAGCTATCGTCGCTAGCATGTTTATCACGCAGTTGTACAAGGGTAACGCCACCGTCAATAGCAGCCATGACGGTTTCAATTAATCCACGCTGTGCCGTTAGTCTACTGTCTGTCACAAGATATAAGGCTAAGGCATCTGCGGACTTATTTTTTTGAGTAATCATATTATTAGTCATAATGGTTTATTAATTATTTTATTATGGATGATATGAGTAATGAATCTGATAAAGCATCACTATTGAGTTAGTCTCATTATTTAAATATTAATTTTTGCATTTTTACTTACCCTGTCTGCATCTATATTATATAAGGCGTCTAAGAAATGAACATAAAAGCTGCCAGCGCCCTCGGCTTTTTGAGCCGCAATTTCGCCAGCTTGTCCGTAATAACATAGCGCAGAGACAGTCGCTGCAGCGATGGCGTCAGTAGAAACAGGACGCTTAGTATGATTGGCGCCGATAAAGGCGCCTATTAAGGATGTCAGGCCGCAGCCGGTAGCGGTAACACGTGCCATTAAAGGATGGCCGTGATGAATTGACCATCCTTGCGAGTCAGTCGCTACCCAATCTACCGCACCGGTGACCACCACAACTTTGGCATATTGTGTTAATACTTTAGCGGCTGCTTTGGCGGCATCTACGCTATCGCCACTGTCTGCGCCTTTGCTTTGACTATTCATACCGGCTAGAGCCAAAATCTCTGAAGCATTACCACGAATCACGTCTGGCTTGAATTTAATGAGTTCCTGACACGCCTGTTGACGAAATGTAGTAGCACCCACGGCAACAGGGTCTAATACCCAAGGAATATGGTTCTCATGAGCGACCTTGGTTGTTGCAAGCATACTGCTTAAAGAGTCTTGGGTAAGCGTACCGATATTAATAGTCAAAGCACGTGCTAATAGCACAAACTCAGGCGCTTCTTTGATATCGCAGACCATAGCAGGGGATGCACCGGCAGCCAGTAATATATTGGCAGCAGTGTTATTGGCAACAAAGTTAGTGATGTTATGGACTAAGGGGGATAGTTGTTTGAGATTGGTAATACAAGAATGAATCAGTTGAGATTGCATATTCCCTCCATGTGGATAAAGAGGGCGTGAGAAGACAAAGCGTAACGGCGGCTAACGCAAAATAAGGCTAGCACCAATAAAATAAGAGAACCGCGACTACTATACACTCCCTACGCCAGTATAATCTGGATCAGGTTCAAAGGGTACATCTCAGCCAAATGGCGCCCCTGTGACTAACATAATATAAGCATGCTATAGCTTTAACCCATCCATCATAACGAACTTGGTTTTTTTTAACAAGCATCGCTGCTATGTTAATGCCTTGAATTCATAGGTTAGAGACGAGGGCGATTAGCTAAAACACTTTGAATATTACAAAGGCCATAAATAAATAGTTTAGATAAATGATAATTAAATAGGCACAAAAAAGACCTGCAATGGCAGGCCTTCTTTTGTATCTTACTCATATCTTTACAGCTTACACTAACTTAGCTATTGACTAAGGCGAGCTTACCTTTTCAATAGCAACGTTTGCAATACCACGTTTCACCAGACCAATCTTTTTGGCAGCGCCATAAGATAAATCTAATACACGGTTACCATGGAAAGGACCACGGTCATTTACTTTAACCACAACGCTTTTACCGTTGTTTTTATTGGTTACTTTTAAATATGTGTTAAACGGTAAAGAGGGGTGTGCTGCTGTCATTGAATGCATGTTGAACGGCTCGCCACTGGCAGTTTTACGGCCATGGAATTTGCCACCGTACCAAGATGCACGGCCACTTTGTTTAAAACGGCTTACTGCATTTGATGCTACTAGAGTTAGATGAGATAACAAATCGTCATCTTGCTCAACAGCGTTTGATGACTTGCCGCTAATTAAGCTGCTATTCTCTGCAAGAGAGGATGGCTCAAATGAAGTCTGAATAAGCGAAGGGGCTTGTTTTTGCTGACGCGATAATTCGTTAAGTACCACATCGATGTCGCTTGAACTGTTAACGCTAATAGTCTGCTTAGAATCAGTAGCATGACCTAATGAGGTAGCTCCAACCATACATGCTAGCGCACATAATGTGGATGAGAATATCTTCATAATTGCCTCGTAAGCATTTATTAATTTAATAATTCAAACTCATAAGACTATGCATTTTTCATATTAAACATAATACTTAAACTGGTTCGAATAGCTATAAAACATCAAGAGTGTAAGATACACACAAAGTGTCACAAGTAAATTTGCGTTTGTTTGTGTTTTGTAACTTAACATCAAACGCATATGTTTTGCAAGTGACGCTAGAGTTCAGGTTTATAGATAATAAACCATTTGTTAATTAATGTGAACAATTTTTTGAACCCAGCGCCAATGGCTACTTTTATCTTATTACTCAAAAAGCATTCGTTAGTTAGGCAACCTGATTAACAGCAGCTACGGGTTATTCGTAAATGACTTCAACCACTTCGAATTCGACCACACCACTTGGGGTTTGGATACGCGCTTCATCGCCTTCTTCTTTACCGATTAGGCCGCGAGCGATAGGGGAGTTGATTGAGATTTTGTTGTTTTTAAAATCAGCTTCGTCATCACCGACGATTTTATAGCGCTTTTGCTCTTCGGTATCTAGATTCTCTATGACTACGGTCACACCAAAGACGACGCGGCCCTCTCTTGGTAGCTCAGCAGGATCAATGACTTGAGCACCAGATAACTTAGCTTCGATGTCGCGGATACGGGCTTCACAAAAGCCTTGTTGTTCGCGGGCAGCATGATATTCAGCATTTTCTTTTAAGTCGCCATGTTCGCGCGCTTCTGCGATAGCGGCAGTAATGCGTGGACGATCAACAGACTTAAGCTGTTTAAGTTCTGCCTCTAATGTAGCGTGTCCTTGCGGAGTCATAGGGTAGCGTTGCATATCATTTTCCTCAGATAAACAAATTGATAGATAAAAAAACACCACAACACCAGCCTTTTGGATGGTGTTGTGTGCAAAATTCATGAGATGTTAATGGGTACTGTCTTAGCTAAAAGGAGTCTTAACTCAAAGCTGTATTAATCAAAAAACAGAACAGACCCTTATAAAAAATTGCTAACCGACGTGATCGATTAGCAATGAATTCAAATAATAATAACGCTGCAAAATAGGGTTTGTTAAACGCTAATTTTGCTTGTTTAATAGCACAATGTCAATTATTCAGCAGTATCTGCTTGAGCATGTAAGGTTTGTAACTTATACACATCAAATGGTAGATCAATGGCGTATGACTTACATACAGCATCAGCAGCGCCTAGTGTAGTTACGTAGAAAACCTTGCTCTGTAAGGCGTTACGGCGAATAGAGAACGAATCTTCTTGTGCTTGTTTGCCCTCAGTTGTATTGATAATAAGGTCTATTTCACCATTTTTCAAGGCATCGACAATGTGTGGGCGGCCTTCGGTTACTTTGTTAATACGTGCGCACTCAATACCTTGCTCGTTTAGATATTTCTCAGTACCTGAGGTGGCAACCAGTTTAAAGCCGTAATCAATCAATTGCTTAGCAATCGGTGGTAAGTTTGGCTTGTCGCTGTCACGCACCGATAAGAAGACGGTTTTGATTTCGCCTTCTTCTGGTAGACCTGGTAGACGCTCGTTTGTACCGATAATACCTTTATAGAAGGCCTCACCAAAAGTCTTACCAACGCCCATAACCTCACCAGTAGACTTCATCTCAGGGCTTAAGATAGGGTCAACACCTGGGAACTTAGCAAATGGGAATACCGATTCTTTAACCGCAAAGAAGGCTGGCTTAATTTCTTTGGTAAATTTCTGGTCTTGTAACGATGTGCCTGCCATGCAGCGTGCGGCCACTTGAGCCAATGATGTACCGATACATTTGGAGACAAAAGGTACTGTACGCGCGGCACGAGGGTTCACTTCTAGAATATAAACCGTGCCATCTTTTACTGCAAATTGGACGTTCATCAGACCGACCACGCCAAGCTCTTTAGCCATAGAAACAGTTTGAGCGCGCATCTCATCACAAATCTCATCAGACAATGAGTAAGGAGGTAATGAACAAGCTGAGTCACCTGAGTGAACGCCGGCTTGCTCAATGTGCTGCATGATACCGCCGATAACCACTTCATTACCATCGCTCACACAGTCTACGTCTACTTCGATCGCATCGTCTAAGAAGCGGTCTAGTAGGACAGGTGCTTCGTTTGATGCACGTACCGCAGTACGCAAGTAGTGCTTAAGCTCATCTTCGTTATAAACAATTTCCATCGCACGGCCGCCAAGAACGTATGACGGACGAACCACTAATGGATAGCCAACGCTGCTTGCCTTCATCAGGCCATCTTCCATGCTAGTCGCTAGCGCGTTCGGTGGCTGAATCAGGTTTAGCTGTTGAATCATATGCTGGAAACGCTCACGGTCTTCTGCACGGTCGATAGCGTCAGGAGAGGTACCAATGATGTTAACGCCAGCTGCTTCTAAGCTACGTGCTAATTTAAGCGGTGTCTGACCACCAAACTGTACGATAACGCCTTCTGGCTTCTCGATACGTACGATCTCTAGCACATCCTCTAACGTGATTGACTCAAAGTACAGACGGTCTGAGGTATCATAATCGGTTGATACTGTTTCAGGGTTACAATTCACCATGATGGTTTCATAACCGTCTTCACGCATAGCAAGGGCGGCATGCACACAGCAGTAGTCGAACTCAATACCTTGACCAATACGGTTTGGACCACCGCCGATAACCATGATTTTTTTGTTATCAGTTGGGTTGGCTTCACACTCTTCATCATAGGTTGAGTACATGTATGCTGTAGAGGTTGCAAACTCAGCAGCACAGGTATCCACACGCTTATAAACAGGGTGAACTTCTAAGTCCCAACGCTTTTTACGCAGCTGCTTTTGCGATACGCCAAGTAATTTGGCCAGACGTAAATCTGATAGGCCTTTGCGTTTGAATTGACGTAAGTTCTTAGCAGTGATGCCGCCGAAACCTAGTAGTTTTACTTGCTCTTCGGTTTTAACGATGTCTTCAATTTGTACTAAGAACCATGGGTCGATATTGGTAAATTTAAAGACGTCATCAACACTCATACCCAAACGGAAAGCGTCTGCTAAATAGAAGATACGCTCAGGTGTTGGCACAGTCAGGCGGTTTGTGATTTCCGCTTTGATTTTATCTTCGCTGATTTTGCCTGCTTTTAATGCGGCGAAATCGATTTGTTCATCAAAGCCATCAGCACCAGTCTCTAAGCCGCGCAGTGCTTTGTGCATAGACTCTTGGAAATTACGGCCGATAGCCATGACTTCACCAACAGATTTCATCTGTGTCGATAAGATGTTTTCTGCTTGGGGGAATTTCTCGAAGTTAAAACGAGGAATCTTAGTCACTACATAATCAATTGATGGCTCAAAGCTTGCTGGTGTTTTACCGCCAGTGATGTCATTTTGAAGCTCATCAAGCGTATAGCCAACTGCAAGTTTTGCAGCGATTTTTGCGATAGGGAACCCTGTCGCTTTTGAAGCCAGAGCAGAGGAGCGTGACACACGTGGGTTCATCTCAATCACGACCATGCGGCCTGTTTTCGGGTTCACGCCGAATTGTACGTTTGAACCGCCGGTTTCAACACCAATCTCACGCAGTACCGCTAATGAGGCGTTACGCATGATCTGATATTCTTTATCCGTTAGCGTTTGTGCTGGGGCAACAGTGATTGAGTCACCAGTGTGCACGCCCATCGGGTCAACGTTTTCGATAGCACAGACAATGATACAGTTATCATTTTTGTCACGTACTACCTCCATTTCATATTCTTTCCAGCCAATCAGCGATTCATCAATCAATAACTGGTGAGTAGGGGATAGATCAAAGCCACGCTCACAAATTTCGATAAATTCGTCACGGTTGTAGGCGATACCGCCGCCAGAGCCACCCATGGTATAGGAAGGACGGATAATACAGGGGAAGCCTAAGCTTGCTTGGATCTCAAAAGCTTGCTCCATGGTTTCGGCAATTTCAGCTCGCGGACATTCAAGACCAATACGTTTCATCGCTTGGTCAAATAGGTCGCGGTCTTCTGCCATTTCGATGGCGTCTTTGGTCGCACCGATAAGCTCTACATTGTATTTTTTTAATACGCCATTTTTGTCTAAATCTAGCGCACAATTAAGCGCTGTCTGACCGCCCATGGTAGGCAAAATGGCGTCTGGACGTTCTTTGTCAATAATTTGCTCGACGGTTTGCCAAGTAATGGGTTCAATATACGTGGCATCTGCCATGACAGGGTCAGTCATGATAGTTGCTGGGTTTGAGTTAACAAGGATAACGCGGTAGCCTTCTTCACGAAGCGCTTTACACGCCTGAGCACCTGAGTAATCAAACTCACATGCTTGGCCGATAACGATAGGGCCGGCGCCGATGATTAGGATGCTTTTTATGTCGGTACGTTTTGGCATAAGTCTCTCTTCTATTTATTTAATTCTGCTTATTTAATTCTGCTGGTATTTATGAGTGCAACTTGAGCTTAAGCAAATAAATATGCTTGATTAACCTTGCTTAGCAGCGGCCATCATGTCTGCAAACTTCTTAAATAAAGGCGCAGCATCATGAGGTCCAGGACTGGCTTCAGGGTGACCTTGGAAGCTAAATACCGGCTTATTGGTCAGCTCAATCCCCTGATTAGTGCCATCAAATAATGAGCGATGCGTGGGCTTGATGTTGTCAGGAAGCGTTGATTCATCAACCGCAAAGCCGTGGTTCTGACTGGTAATCATCACTGACTTGGTTTCTAAATCCTGCACAGGGTGGTTAGCACCGTGGTGACCGGTTTTCATTTTCAAGGTCTTCGCGCCACTTGCTAGACCAACCAACTGATGACCTAAGCAAATACCAAAGGTTGGAATATCCGTCTCTTCAATAATATGACGCACCGCATCGATGGCATAATCACAAGCAGCAGGGTCACCAGGGCCATTTGATAAGAAGATACCATCTGGATTCATCGCTAATACGTCAGCAATTGGGGTGGTGGCAGGCACAACTGTCACCTTACAGCCGATGTCGACCAGCATACGTAAGATATTGGTCTTGGTGCCGAAGTCATACGCCACCACATCATATTTATGTTCGATGTGCTCGCCTAGTTGTTTGTAGTAGCCGCCAGTATCACTTTCGGTTACACCGTGTACGCCGCGGTCCGCTAATTCCCATGTACCTGCTGTCCACTCAAAGCCTTCTGGATGAGTGCACTCTTTTGCAAGATCCATGCCCTCAAGTCCTTCAAAACCTTTGGCCAACTCTAGCGCTTTTGCGATGTCGTCATCACTTAGGGTATCACCATTGCTTGCGGTCAGAATACAGCCGTTTTGAGCGCCTTTATCACGCAGAATACGGGTCAACTTACGGGTATCAATTTCAGCAATCGCAACGGTTTCTTGACGAATAAGATAATCGGATAAGCTTTCTGAATTACGGAAGTTTGAGGTGGTCATGGTAGCATCACGAATAATCAAACCTTCTGCCCAAATTTGATGCTTTTGATAAATATCGCCAGATTCGGCATCTTCACTATTGGTACCTGTGTTACCAATATGTGGATAGGTTAGGGTGACAATTTGTTTGGCATAGCTTGGGTCAGTCAGAATTTCTTGATAGCCCGTCATTGAGGTGTTAAATACCACCTCACCGATGCGGTGACCGCTTGCACCAATTGAGATGCCGCGAAAAATGCTGCCGTCAGCCAAGGCCAATACAGCTTCCGCCTGATTTAAATTAGTGTGAGTTGTGTCTTGTTGTACGCCCATATTACCACCCTTGTTATTCGTGTTTATCATGACCTGATATTTGTGAAAATTACGACTGTTTTTCTGCTCAATAAAATTTGATTTAACAAATTTCAGCCACAAAAAAGCGAGTAGACCAATGACAGGAAACAACAAAATCACTAAAGGATAGGTCATTAGTGAGTGTTGCAAACTGTGTCATGTCTACTCGCTTAGGTACAGATTTTGCATATTATACAAAACCTGACTCTAAATGGCTAGGCAATCATTAAAAATATATCCACGCAGGTCGAATATTTTCTTTGTATTGGTAATAGGCTAGATGGGGGTGACTCTAACAAATTCCAATCGCACTGTTTATCTGTTATTAATAATGAGCTAATATTATTAATAAAGTGCTTAGAACTGATAGTGTACGGCTAACTGGTATGACTCAGGTGCGAGATTGGCACTGATGTGTAGATTGTCATTGTCATAGCTTTTAGTAAAAAACAGACTACTTGCCACACCAAGAGCAGCGCCGGCCAGTACGTCAGAAGTATGATGCTTATCTGCCTCTACCCGGCTATAGCCAACAAAAGTCGCACCAATATAGGCTGGGATACTAACTTCCCAGCCATAGCGTTTATGAATAAAGCTGGCACCCTGAAAGGCGATAGAGGTGTGACCTGATGGAAAAGAGTCATCATCACTGTGATCAGGACGTTCTTTATCAACAAGCTCTTTTAGACCATAGGTCGCCACCGCATTGGTCGCGAAAGATTTATAAAACTGGTTGCGTCCTTCCTCGTCGTTCATATAAAAGGTCGAGCCATAGGCAACAGCAGGGATGGCTACCATCACGATATCGCCAGCCGTTTCGATATCGGAGCTGCCGGCATAAGCAGGGCAAGTCGCCATCATGGCACCTGATAATAATAGGGCGGAAGAATATGTGTATCGCATCAACTATTTCCTAAAAACTTTTTCTTAAAAGAAGGTTCTTAAGCTTAACAAAACGAAACCTTAAAAGTGGTGGCTTAAGTTTTGATAGACTTTTATTCATTGGCCTGTTCATGTTTGCGATATTGGATCGAATTAAATAAAGACAATCCAATAAACGCCACTCCAATAAGCCCAGTCACCAGCTCAGGTACATGAAACTTCATGGACAATAGCATAATAATTGCCAATGCCCCAATTGCATAATGGGCGCCATGTTCTAAGTAAACAAATTCATTTAACGTGCCTTTATCTACTAAGAAAATCGTCATCGAGCGCACAAACATCGCACCAATTGCCAAGCCCAACATAATGATAATCACATCGTTGGTAATCGCAAAGGCACCAATCACCCCGTCAAAACTAAATGAGGCATCTAATACTTCAAGATAAATAAAGCCCGCGATACCGCCCTTTAATATCGTCGAGGAGACGCCTGATGTATTGGTAATGACATTGCCTTTCGCATCCGTTAGCACCTCGACATCATCCGCATCGCTGCTACCCTCAAGCATGCTCGAGAGTACATTGACTCCCAGATACACTAAAATACCCCAGATACCGGCCATTAATATAACCGACTGATGAGCGTCATCGACCCAGCTTAAAGAGATCATCAATACCACAATGGCCACAAAGGTACTCATGGCATCCACTTTGCTAAATCGTCTCAGTTTACCCTCAAACCATTTAAACCAAAGGACGTCTTTATCGCCAAATAAGAAGGTTAAGAAGACCAGTAACAAAAACATTCCACCAAACGCAGAAATCTCAGCATGATGCGCGTTGAGATGCTGGGCATATTGGGCAGGCTCATTTAAGGCAAGTTGAATGACCTCAAAGAAGCCTAAATTGGCGGTTACTGCCACGATAACAATAGGGAATACCAAACGCATACCGAAGACGGCTACCAGAATGCCAATTGTTAAAAATATCTTTTTCCAGAAGTCATTCCAGCCTTTTAAAATAGAGGCATTGACCACCGCATTATCAAAAGACAACGATATTTCCATAATCGCTAAGATGACCGTAATGGCAAGCGCCTTACCCAAGCCGGGGACGCCACCATGTGAGAAGCCCCACCACGCTGCGACGATTAAACACAAAATAGTAAAAATAAAATCGAATAAAAAATGACGCATAGGGTATCCAGAAGATTTAGTCATTTTAATTAGAGCAGTTTAGTTATTAATGTTTTAAACATTAATAATATGACTATAAAAATATGACTATAAAAAGGCAATGAAAAAGTGTTTTGATAGATGGAGCAGATAATAGCACGAGTACAACGGACAATAAATTGACATTATAATAAATGATTGGATAATGCTCATAAAAAGATAGTATACAATATAATAAAATAACCGGATTAGACTTTTAAACGTTAAGACGTATGCAATTAAAAGTAAAACGTAAACCAATTAAAAGGATTTTCAACATGATATATAAGTATTTGGATAAAGCTCCTCAGTTTGCGACGCCTTTTGAAGGTTGGGTTGCTGATACTGCCCGAGTCATTGGCGATGTGTCACTCGGTCATAAAGCCAGCGTTTGGTTTGGGGCGGTGATTCGAGGTGATAATGCCCGCATTAATATTGGCGACTTTAGCAATGTGCAAGAAAATGTGGTGATTCATACCGATGCAGGTATCGAAGTGACTATCGGCGATTATGTGACCATTGGTCATTTGGCGATGTTGCATGGCTGTAGCATTGGTGAAAACAGCCTAATCGGTATTGGTTCCGTGGTACTCAATAATGCGAAAATCGGTAAAAACTGTATTATCGGCGCAAAAGCATTGGTCACTGAAGGCAAAGAGATTCCAGATAACTCACTGGTGATGGGGTCACCGGCCAAAGTCGTCAAAACATTAAGTGATGCGCAAGTGGCGATGCTTAAGATGTCCGCCTTACATTACGCTCATAAGTGTCAAGAGTTTAAGACAGGTCTTGAAGAGATGCCACTGCCTGATTAGGGTTATAGCATTAATAGTTATAGAGCTAAAATGTATAAAGCGTAAAATTATTAAGCCAGCAATTAGCTTATAAATATAAAGCTTAGAGTTTGGAGCTTATCGCGCTTTTCGCTACTATCTTGGCTAGCATAAGGCGAGGCGTGTGGTTTTACCCCGTTCCTGCTACCGCGAGAACGGTCTAAAGCTCACGCCTCAGCCTTTTGCGTCACCAAGTATATCCGCTGCAATCACGGCTAAACCGCACCACTTTCACACTCAGGTTAAGGGTTAACAGACCCTAATATATTCAATCACTTATAAAAGTGTTTTTAAAAAGGTATTTTATGCAATCAAAAGAATTGGCTTTATTTGACTTAGATCATACGTTATTGGATGTCGATAGTGATTATCTTTGGGGAGAATATATTGTTAAAAACGGTTTGGTTGATGAGGCAGAGTATCGCACAGCGAACCAGCGCTTTTATGAAGAATATATCGAAGGCACCTTAGATGCGACAGAATACAATGAATTTGTGGCGCAGTTTTTAAGTAGCTTACCGATGGACAGACTGTGTGAGCTACGTGAAGACTATATCAAAACGGAGATCGAACCGCATATGCGCCCCCAAGCGATCAGTACCTTGCGTCATCATTTGGAGGCTGGTCATGAGGTGGTTATTATTTCGGCGACGAATGACTTTGTGGTGTGTGCCATTGCTGAACGCTTCGGTATCGAGCAGGCCAAAGTATTGGCAACGCCACTTGAGGTCAAAAATAACCGCTATACCGGTAAGCTTACGGACAAGCCAAACTTCAAAGACGGTAAGCTCTATCATCTGAAAAAGTGGCTGGATAGACAGCAAGAGCAAGGCATCACCTATGATAAAACGTATGCTTATTCTGATTCAAAAAATGATCTGCCCTTGCTCGAGTGGGCGGATGTGGCTATCGCAGTTACGCCAGACAATGTGCTTCATGCCCATGCCTTAGCGCACCGCTGGGCAGTTGAAGACTGGTCGCTTTAAATATCGGAATTAAGAACATCTAATGTGTTAGCGTCAGTCCTACTTTAATTTAGTACCCTTTCTATTCTTTTATAACCCTTACAACTTTTTAAAACCTTAGGAATATCAATGGAAATCAATCAATATCAAGAACAAATCAAAGACTTAACCGACCGTGCGCAGGATCTGCGGAGGTATCTTTGACTTTGATGGTAAGTCAGAGCGTCTAGAAGAAGTGAACCTTGAAATGGAGAACCCAGAGCTTTGGAATGATCCAGAGCGGGCGACCAAAATCAGTAAAGAAAAAAGCCAGTTAGATGGCGTGATTAATACCATAACAGGGTTAGAAACTACCTTAGAAGACGCGGCCGCCATGCTAGATCTAGCAGTAGAGGCGGATGACGAGAGTCTACTTATTGATGTGCAAAGTGAGTTAAATGCTGCACAGGCTCAAGTTGAAGATCTCGAATTTAAGCGTATGTTCAACGGTGAGATGGATGCCAATAACTGCTTCGTTGATATTCAGTCGGGTAGTGGCGGCACTGAGGCGCAAGATTGGGCAGAAATGCTACTTCGGATGTATACGCGCTGGTGTGAAGCGCATGGCTTTAAGGTCGATATCACTGAAGTCTCTGCTGGCAGTGTGGCGGGCATTAAGTCAGCATCCTTTAAAGTATCAGGTGATTATGCGTTTGGTTGGCTACGTACCGAAACGGGGGTGCATCGTTTAGTGCGTAAGTCGCCTTTTGATAGCAATAATGGGCGTCATACTTCGTTTGCCGCGGTATTTGTGTCCCCTGAAATTGATGATGATATCGACATTGATATTAATCCTGCAGATCTGCGCATTGATACTTATCGCTCGAGCGGTGCCGGTGGTCAGCATGTCAATACAACCGACTCTGCGGTACGTATTACACATGAGCCGACCAATATTGTCGTACAGTGTCAGAATGAGCGTAGCCAACATGGCAACAAGGCTACAGCGATGAAGATGCTGCGTGCTAAGCTGTATGAGCTTGAGATGCAAAAGCGAATGGAGAAACAACAAGCGGTTGAGGATAATAAGTCGGATGTCGGTTGGGGCAGTCAAATTCGCTCGTATGTACTCGATGACTCACGCATTAAAGACTTACGCACAGGTGTTGAGACCTTTAATACAGGAGCGGTATTAGATGGTGATCTAGATCAGTTTATTGAAGCCAGCTTAAAGGCAGGATTATAAGACCAGCGTTATAGGAATAGGGATAAGGTTGTGAGGCAAACCTATTATTAAACAAAAGTTAAACAATTTTGACTTAGTCAAATTAGAATAATCAATGTAATCTAATCTAATAGTTATAAACTAAAAGGGATGATTGGGGGTAGGTTGGTCTTTCGTATGTAGCTTGAACCTTTGAGTATAGTATTGCTGGCTATCCCCCAACCTCACCCTGCTTTTTTAATGTCATTGTCTTTATATCAACCTTATTCAATAAAATAACCTATCCTTGTTAGACTCGTTCAAGCTCATTAAATCTATTATTTGTCGCATTTGACTTGATACGTTTGGACTTGGCTTTCTCGTTAGGTTAATGACTAGATTAGGTATTAAAACCATGCGAATGTAAGGAGTAGTCAATGAAAGTGCTGTTTAGTTCCATGTCGCGTTTTGAACCATACGTCTTAGCTCTCTTACGAATTGTCACCGCCTATGCTTTTTTATTGAATGGAACAACGAAGCTGTTTGGTATTCCTGTTAGCGAGCATATGTTTCCAGAGTTATTTTCGTTTAGATGGTTTGGGGGACTGCTTGAGGTAGTACTTGGAGTAATGATACTTATCGGCTTTCAGACCAGACTGGCGGCCTTTTTATGTTCAGGAATGATGGCGGTGGCTTATTTTGGATTCCACGCTGAGCTTAATAACTTTTGGTTGCCTTTAAATAATGAAGGAGAAGGGGCAGTGTTGTACTGTTTTATCTTCTTATATTTATGGGTTCGCGGAAGTGGGGCATGGGCTGTGGACAAAGAAACGTATTTGCCAACCGATCCGAACCATTTATATCATCGTTAAGCAAGTTTAATAGCGATAACGATAGCGAAATACCTATGATTAAAACCGTTTAACACTTATGATGTTAAACGGTTTTCTTTTTTGGAGTGTCGCTTGTTTATCCCGAAATCTTTTGAGCAAAATGACAGTGAAGTTTTAAAGGCGTTTATTGAACAGCATCCGCTAGCAACGATTATTGCGATAACATCAAGTGGTCTTGAGGCCAGTCATGTGCCGATGCAGTGGATTAAAGGTGAGGATAATTCTCAATGTGACTATTTGCTAGGACATATTGCTAAGGTCAATCCACTGAATAATTCTGATTTGTTGTTAACGGAATGGTTGGTTATTTTTCAGGATGCAGGGCATTATATCAGCCCTAATTGGTATCCGAGTAAAGCAGAAACACATAAGCAGGTACCAACTTGGAATTACCGCAGCGTACATATTAGTGGTAAGGCTCAGCTATTAGATGACGCAAACAGTCTGATTGATATTCTAACTCGTATTACCCATACCTTTGAGTCGAATCAGCCCAAGCCTTGGTCATTGAAAGATGCTCCTAACAACTATGTTCAGGGGTTGTGCCGAGCCATTGTGGGTATTCGTATTGATATACAAATGGATAAAGTAAAGGCGCAGTTTAAACTTAGTCAAAATAAGTCTGACTCAGACAGAGCGGGTGTAGTTGCAGGATTAAATGCGGTAGGTACAGCGGATGCTAAAAAAATGGCATCCCTAATTGACTTAAACTAAGCCCAATTTAACTAAATAAGATATCTTCATTATTTGGTTAGCTGTCAAACTATTAAAGCCAATGGGATAGAATCAACCAAGAAAATGCTGTACCGCAGATTGCAGTCCATACTCTTCAATAGTACCGGTGATCAAATCTGCCTTAAGTTTGAGAGTGGGCTGGGCGTCACCCATGGCGACAGCATAGCCAACGGCATCAAACATCTCTAAATCATTATAGCCATCGCCAATCGCCATGGCATCTTTGATATCAATATTTAAATACTCACAAACATCAACAATACCGCGCGCTTTAGATGCCTCTATAGGCAATATATCGCCGCCAACATGGTGCCAATAGACAAGCTTTAATCCCCGCTTAGCAAAGTTAACCTCTTCGAGCCTTTGAGTTTCACTATTAAAAAACACAGAGCATTGATAGACATCATTTGACTGGTAATAGTCTGGATCTATGATGGCGTTGGGGTTATTCGCGATAAAAGCACGTATCGCCGCGTTATCATTTGCCCACGCCAGATGACGGTCAGAGTCAAACTTATGAACCACGTTTTTTTGGATGCACAGCTCATGTATTCTGCTAGCTTGATCGCGGCTAAGTGGATAGTGACTAATAATGCCTTTTTTATCAAAGCTATATTGACCATTGGTACAGACAATGGCATCGAGAACATCTGAGTCCAGTAACTGAACAATATCTTTAGGAATGATGGATTTTGAGCGGCCAGTGGCAATCACCAGCTTAATATCAGTGGTTGCAAGCTGTTCTAGAGTCGCTTGGTTATGCGGTGCGATAATACCGTCTCGACTTAAGGTATCATCAATATCAAAAAAGATAATCTTTGGAATAAAGGTAGGCGCTACTGTGTCTGTCATGAAAATCCTGCATACATAATAAACAAGGTGAGTTTAGGTCCTAAACTGGCAGACTCAAAAGTCCCTGCCGGCATTAATCTTATCATTATATAGACAATAAGGCGGCATAATCCAAGTCTCATTGGTCTTGTATTGTCAAAAAGTCCAGTCACCTAGGCGAATCTGCTAGAAGAGTGTAAATAGCCCTGCATCAATGGGAACAAGGTTCTATAATAAGTGTTAGATATAATGGATTTTTAGATAGACTCCTAAATAAACAAGGCAAAAAATGATTAACACCAAACTATATAAGTCGATATATCAATTAGCAGAGCAGCTATTGGAAGCGGATAACAAAGGCGATCAGGCTGAATTCGATAAGCTATATACTGAGCTTGAAGCACTGTGCCAAGCGCATGAAGGCACAGATAAGGACCATCCTGCACAGTGGGAGACGTTGGCCGACTTTACGGCAGATTTCGATGAAGCGTTAGCGCTGTATGATAAGGCCCTCGCGAAAGCACAAGCGATTAACTCCAAAGACCATTTGGCATCCATTGCCTTTTCAAAAGCGGAATTGCAGCATCAACTGGGCCAAACCGACGCAGCGATTGAAAGCTTACAGTTTGCCAAAACGCATGCCAACAAAATCGAAGACAAAGAGTTTAAAGTTGAGATTAATGAGATGCTAGAGGCATTAACAGGTGGTTCTTCTTAATGACGCGTCGCACCAAATTAGTCGGTTAATACCTATGAGTTTAAATAAAGCTAGAAGCCTTATAGGAAGAAGGGTTGATTTTAATAAAATTTTTAATAATGTCAGGATACACTTTCCCAAACTATGATGGTATTATAATTTCTTGAAGACTGATTTAAAGTTAAATTAGTTTTATTTAACAAGTCTCACTGATGCTATGAAGTGATTCTTTATTATTCAAAGGGAGAGGAAATGACTGCATTAGGGTCTATTTTATTAATTATAGGTTGTATTATTTCACTGATATTCACTATTAAATTGATTGTTATTGCATTTCAGGAGTCAACAGCTTGGGGCTTAATGTATTTATTTTTACCTTTCGCTAGCCTTTACTATATCATAACTCGCTGGCAGAAATGTAAATCACCATTTCTTAAGTCATTGATATCTTTACCATTTATTCTTATAGGTTTTGCATTAATAGCCTCAGGTCAGCAAGATGCTATAAATCAGGCAGTAATGTACGGCTACTAAAGTCTAATGCGTTAGATGTCTTTAGAATAAAGCTAACAAAGCCCACCTTTTACTTAGTAATTGGTGGGCTTTGTTATATACGTTTAAAAAAGTCATAAGGCAGCTAATTGAAAGTACTACTTAGATAGTCTTAGCGTTGTTAACGTTAAAGCTGTTTAGTGAGTAGTTTTCTGGATATAGCTTTCAATAAAAGTCATGGGCTGATGATATACATAAATTGACATTATGCGTTAAACTACACCTAAAATAATGGCAGACTTAAGTTAGAGTATAAGACTTCCTACGGGCTTTCTGCTATGACAAGTTTAGCTCTGCTCATGTTGTAGGGTCTGTCTCGTCCTAAAATAGGTTGATGATTTAAAACAAGCCAGATACCCCGTGTATCTGGTTTTTTCTATGCAGAACACCCATAACTTTGATGAAACTCGAAAGGCGTTCTCATATTCAAACTCAAATG